>JARRMA010000252.1:0-3676 GCA_037386505.1 Candidatus Bathyarchaeota archaeon | reverse complement strand
CGATATAAATGTTGGTTTGGTCTTTCATTTCTTTTTTTAGATGAGTTGGTGCATTACCGACTAATATTCCGTAATCACTTTTTTTCAGCATATCCCTGTCATTTTCAGAATCGCCACAGCATATTATGGGCATTTCTAATTTATTTCCAAGATATCTTGCTGCATTTCCTTTTCCTGCGACGTTTGGTATTATGTCTAAAAATTGATTTTTGGTATGGACAACTTTGGCGTTATTAGATTTAATTTTTTTCTGGATTTGTTTAACTAGAGCTTCATTGTCGGTGAAAAAGGGAAGTACAAACTTTTTTTCATATGGTTGTGGTTTTAGATTAAAAAATTCTAGAGTTGATACAATTTTTTCTTTTTTCCAATTTTTTGTTACTATTTGTTTCCATTCTTTATCAATTTTCCAATCTGGAGAAAAATATATTTCAGTTCCAAGATTCGCGATAATCGCATCTGGATTTACTAGACCTGACATAGAAATTAGTGAAATCATTGAAGATTTGAATCTTCCACTTGAATAGACTAGATAAAACTTTTTTGATTTTATTATTTTGTTAAATTTTTCTATTGCATTTTTATCTCCTGTGAGGGTGTCGTCTAAATCGCAAACTAGCAAATAATTCATTGTACTCACTAGAATAGCAACATTTCATATAGTAGTTTTATTTGTTCTACAGTTTGTTCTAGTCCAAATTCTCTTGCAGTTCTTAATCGAGCGTTTAAACCGATTTGGTCCATTTTTTCAGAATCTGTGAGAAGTTTTAACAAGGCTTTTGCTAATTGATCGGCTCTTCCGGGTAAAAAGTGTAATCCAGAGAAACCATCTCTAACAGTGTGTGCAAGGCCGCCTACTTTTGAAGCTATTACGGGTGTTCCGCATGCCATTGCTTCGACAGCAACTAATCCAAATGATTCGTAAAGCATAACACCAGATGTGTCCCCACCGATCACGATTAGTTTTAATTCTTCTTTAAATTCTTTTTTAACTCGTGCAATAGCTTTTACTAATATTCGTAAACCTTTTGCTTTTGTTATTCGACCTACAAATAAAACTATATTTTTGAAATTTATTCCTGTTTCTTTTATTGCAGTTTCTTTGTCTATTGGTCTAAAAAGTTTTTCATCAATACCTGTACGTATTAATTCAATATTTTCTCCTGTTACTTTGTATAGATCTAAAATATTTTTGACTTCTTGAGGTGTCGAAGCGATTATAGCATTGGCTCTTTTTAAGATTAATTCTTCTTCTAACAATCGCATGTCTGCAAAAACAGGCTTTTTTTCTTTCAGTACTTCATATTTGACTCTGCCAAGTGAATGAGAATTGTGTACCATTGGTATTTCCAGATGGTCTTTTATTTTTAGGGCAACGCTTCCTGAATACCAGTAATGTGAGTGAACAAGTGAATACTTTTTTTCATGTTTTTCTATCCATCTTATGGTGTTCATGAAAAATTCATTAAGATATAAGTAGATTTTTTCTTTGGGAACAAACTCTACTGGTCCCGCTTTAATCCTTATCACATTTACATTTGGAAAAATTTGAACAATTTCTTTTTCAGTTTCATCCTTCATTCTTGTAAAGACATCTATTTTGTAATTTTTAGAAAGTAATCTACAAATATCTCGTATGTAAATCGGTTGTCCGCCTTGTTCTTCCGATCCAATTTTTGATGCTGGATCCCCATGAATTGATAACATTAAAATATTCTTTTTTGGCTGTTTTCCTTTTTTTACCATTAACTATCTCTCAGTTATTCCTAATTCAAAGATAAATAATTTAGAAAATTATATCCAACGATTGAAAATGACGTTGATTTTTCTATTCTTTTTTGTTTTTGTAGTTTTCAATCTTATTTTTCCCTATATAATTCTCTTTTAATTAGAATAATTCACAATCTAATATTGCTCTTGTATGATACAAGAGTTGTTATGTTAACCTTTGACAATTTAATATTCTTTATAATCTGTTTAAATGTTTGTGATTTAATTGCGATTTTTTTAATTTTTTATATATCTGGGTTGTTTTTATATTAAATAGTTTATCAAATAGCCCAATAGAAACGTTATACCCCCTAATGTGGCCATTTTTGCTCCTTTTATTATTGGATTTTCTTTTCCTTTTTGTCCAACAATTATTCCTGTTATCATCAATATTATTAGCGCTAATGCAATTGAAAAGTAAGCTGCTATTCTTATTTCAATAAATCCAAAATATGCTCCCACAAGAGGTAGGATATATAATGCACAAACAAGAAAAGGTGTTAATAAATTAACTGCTGCGACAATTATTGTTATATTTCTAGCTGTGTCTGTAATCTGTGTGTCTTCTAAGCTTGTTAGCATCGCTTTTTCCAATTCGTATACTTCTCGTTCTCTTTCCAGGCTTTCTGCTTGATAAACGCTTACTCCACTGGAGATCCCTAATCCCAGACTGATTGTTATCATTGTTCCCAAAATTATTTCAATTTCTGGGTTTAAGACAAATGCTGATCCAACAATAACTCCCAGTAAGGTAAATGTTGAATCAAATAAAGTATTGATGAAAAATCTTCGAACAGACGGACCTACATCTGCTCTCGTTAGTTAATTACTTAGGATAGGCAATTTTATTCAACTCAAAAAATAATTAATGAACTATAAATTTTTTGCGATTAATATGATTTTTGTGACAGAAAATCTTAAACACTAAACATCCTAAAACATTATTTTTGTTGATTAAAAAATGACGACCGAAGATAAGATGCTTGAAGAGCTTAAACAGATTCGTGAACTTTTAGCTGCTAAACCTGCTCCGCCTCCTCCTGCGCCAACTGGGCTTTGGAACGAATTTAAAGCATTTCTAGAAAACTATAAAGTTATGGGGCTTGCTGTAGCTTTCATTTTAGGTCTATATCTTGGTATGTTAGTGCAATCGATGGTTTCAGATTTGATAATGCCAATCATCGGATTAGCTTTACCTGGTATGGATAATTTGTCAACTCTAACTGTTCCTGTAGGTAGCCAAGATTTCGGTGTAGGTAACTTTCTAGTTGCACTGATAACTTTCATTATTGTTGCATTTGTAATCTTCATTCTAGTGAAGATCACTAAAAAATGGGGAATAAAATAATCCCCTCACAATCTTTTTTGTAAAAATGAATTATTAGATTATTTTTTATTTCAACTTAGAATTGTCTTTTAGATAAATTTTTAGAAAAAAGAAATTATTTTTTTGATTAATATGATTTTGTTGAATCTTTGAAAAGTTTATCTGCTTAAATTGTTTTATGTTAATTGGTGAATTTGTTTTGACTGCAAAATATCAAGTCTACAAAGATATGGCTGGAAAATATAGGTTCCGGCTTAGAGCTGCTAACAATAAAATAGTGGCTGTTAGTGAGGCATATGAAAGTAAAGCTGCTTGTATGAATGGTGTTATGTCTGTTCAAAAGAATTGTAGTTCTCATGTTGAAGATCAAACGAAAGATATGGAAAAACTTACTAATCCTAAATATGAGCTTTTCACAGATGTTTCCAATGAATTTAGGTTTCATTTGAAAGCTTCTAATGGGGAAATTATTGCAGCAAGTGAAGGATACGAAACCAAAGAAGGAGTATTAAATGGAATTGATGCTGTTCAAAGAAGTTGTGATGCAGAAATCGAAGATTTAACATTAACTGAAACAGC
>JARRMA010000251.1:0-2755 GCA_037386505.1 Candidatus Bathyarchaeota archaeon | reverse complement strand
TGTTGTTTCATACGATAGGATTATAATACTGCTCCCGCATGCGGGATTTCACATCAGTTTTTTTAAATTAAGGTGTTCAGCAGCCGTACCTATTATATCACAAGGATTTATGGCCAAGCGCTGAGCCCCTTTCCATTTTTATTATAGTAATTTTACGTTTGCCTTTTAATTAACAGTAACAATAAACCAATGGACGTCTCGAACCTTCCCTAACAATAAAGAATTGTGCAAACCTTTATTTGGTGAGGATTTGAGAGAAAAAGTATTAACTAGTAAAAGGTTTCTGATGGTTGATGAAATTGAATGTTCACAGAAAAATATGCATCGGTGCACATAAATCTGTTCAACCTGTTATCAGGCTATAGACCTTTTAAGTTTTGAGACTGATGAAACATTTTGTATTTATTGACATTATTTCCATAATCTTTTATATTTTTGAAATAATTATGAATTAAACCCACTTCAAAAAGCTGGAGGAATAACAGGCGGCGATTTATTCGATTGATTGGGGATGATATGAAAAAGATAAAAACATTTCTCTTAGTTTTTTCAGTTATGATGATAGCAGCAACATCTTATAAAGGCATTGCCATAGCTGCACAGGTTACGAGAATTTATGCTGATAAAGGACTCATCATTATTGATGGGAACAAGGATGACGGATTTATAATGGGAGCTAAAGTATGCTTTTATTCCGTTTCAGGTGAAAAAATAACTTGCGGCAGGGTTCAGCAGACGTCAGAGTCCTATGCTACGGTTAAAGTAAACAACAGAGCAGCAATACAAATTAAGTATGGAATGGAAGCAAAAATCCCTGTTGAAAAATGGGATGAAAAAGTAAAAAAAGAAGATAAGGGCTGTTCCGACGATTCAGAGTGTGGTGATTTCGGAGTTTGCATTTATGGTAAATGCTATTAAACAAAATGATAAAATGTGTTAGGAATTTTATCACAGATGAGGAGTTTTTTGTTAAGCTGAAACAAGTGCAAGCAGAATATCATAGGAAAAGCAGCCTATGCCAATAAGCGGGAGGTATCGCGCAAATGATAAATAAGCCGCGTTATTCGATAAAAAAATACATATTCTTAGGTGTGTTTTCTACGACTGTGGGTATGATAATCGGAGCGATTCTTCTAAGTATATTGGCAAGCGTTATAGGATTCGGTATTCAGGCTGTTCTCGTAATTGTCCTTCTTTCTCTTCCAGTTTGCCTTTTTTCAACCTTATATGGTTTTTACAAAGGTTTGGTTAGATATTATGGATTTAAAGGGGATGAGAAACTCTTTTTTGGTGGAAAGTTTTAGGAGGCAGGAAGCTAAGGGTTGTAAAATGACAAAATCCGCTTCAGATATCATTGCTTATGTATTTTGGGGACGCCCATTGTGTGAATTTTGGGATGTCCATTGGATTATTGGTTGATATGTTTTAATAGCTATAACCCTTCATCTTCGGCTATTTTTCTTCTATGATATCATTCGTTTCACGCAAGAGTTTCTAACTCCATGCTAAGTTCTCTTAATCAACAGGCCACCCTGCCCCGTATTTATTTCGACAAATCCTACCCCCGCAATGCGGGATTTCACGTCAGTTTTTTTAAATTAAGGTGTTCAACGCGCGTACCAACTTATATAAAGAAAAGTGGTTACAGCCAAACTCTGTGCCCCTTTTCTTTTTTATTACAGTAATTTTACGTTTGCCTTTTAAATAATGCCTCAAATAATCGTAAACAAAATGGAGAAGGGTATTGAAGATAATAATATCATTCAGATTTATTGTAGTCTAAAGCTGTTAATATAATGCGGCTATTGGTGAATTACATTTATTAACAATTTATCTCCATTTTATTTACCCCTATGGGAATGCCGATGATACTCTCTATCTCCTTTGTTATCAAAGGCTCGCAGTAGTTAACTACGGCTTCGCCTTTGATGCCGCGGATCTGGTGCATCCTCGACTTTCGCTCAATTAAGGTGACAGTAACAATAAACTAGTGGACGTTCTCAAAATTCATTCGATTGCCTACGCCATGGGTTAAAATTATGTAAAATTTTTCATAAATGTTATGAATTAGATCTCATGGTTTCAAATACTTCTGTACTTATCCGGAATTGCCAATCAGACCTTTAGTTAACATAACCATATAATATTATTACAATTTAGATCATATCGCATCGCAAGGATTTAATTTTGCACGATTTTTGCAGACGGATTGAGAATGGGATGCCATGTAGATAGCTTTAACTTATTATAATATTTTTGAATATCTATATATGGCAGTAACTTAAAATTTAAAATCTCTAACGGGGAGTTAAAACCATGTCATTAAATTTCCGGATTTATTCCTTTAATATTAGAGACAGCCTTCACTTGGAATTGGCAGGCGATTTTGACGGAAGTTCTGCGTGTGAGGTTATCAATAAAATTCTAGAGCATGGCAAAAGTGTCTATGAGATATTTATTGATACTCATAATCTTAAAATTATCTATCCTCATGGCAGAGAAATATTTCAAAAGGAACTTCGTGAAATAAAAAAACAATTTAATAATATAACATTTATTGGTAGGAATGGGCATGAAAATTTAGTAAATTAGTTTTGGTACTTCATAAATGGTTTCTATATGTGCATGCATTTTATATTTCTGATTGTGTTTTCTTACAGATTCGATGAAAGCGTCTTTATCCCATTGAGAATATTCTTCGAGTTCATCGTGTGCCCATTTTTTTCTTGCTTCGCTCTCGCCCCCATCATTTTCA
>JARRMA010000250.1:0-3768 GCA_037386505.1 Candidatus Bathyarchaeota archaeon | reverse complement strand
TACAAACTATTACATTTAATAGGTGACTTTGGGAAGGGTGGGGGGTTGGTTTGTCACTTGGGTACCCCCACCCTGCATCCAACTGGCTTCTCCGCATGCTTAAGAATATGACACCAATCAAAGACTTTTGAGCCATAATTCATAAGGGGTAAATATTTGGGTTTGGGTTTAATTTATTACTCGTTGTTAGCTAATATAGCATACATGTTGTGAAGAAGGAATGACTTTGTTAATGGTAAAACATGTAATGATTGAAGATTTAGTAACAGCCAATCCAGATATCCCCTTAAAAGACGCTGTCGAGATTCTACAAAAAAGACACATTGGTTCATTAGTGATAACAGATTCCAAAAATAACTGTTTAGGAATATTTACCGAAAGGGATCTTATTCGCGCCATATCTCAATCAGTAGATCTTGGTACTCCTATTGAGGAAGTCATGACAAAGAATGTGTTAACAATTGGAGAGGAAGCTTCCATAGAAGAGGCAAAAAGATTGTTGATCACACATAAAGTAAGACATTTGCCGGTTATTAATGAAGAAGGAAAACTAATTGGATTATTTTCTGTAAGGAAACTTCTAGATGATTTTTTTGGTTTGCAATCCTCCAAATATTGTTAGGAAACATAATCTATGAGACGTTACAAGAGAAACCCGATACTAGAGCCGGTAGTACATAATGAATGGGAATCTAGGCTCGTTTTTAATGCTGCAGCTGTTTATCTGAAGAACAAAATTCATCTGCTCTATAGAGCTATAGGAAACGACGGTATTTCAAGAATAGGATACGCAAATAGTTCAGATGGCTACACAATCAATTATCGATCACCGACTCCAATTTTTACTCCCCTTCAGGAGACGGATCACAATGGATGCGAAGACCCGAGAATTACTCTAATTGATGATAAAATCTTCATGGCTTACACTGCATTATCTGAGTTAGACCATGGCCAGTTATATCAAATTTCTCTCACATCAATTACATCGCAAAATTTCTTGGAACAAAAATGGAATTGGAATAATAGAGTGCTTCCTTTTAGAGGAATACGCAACAAGGATTGCGCAATTTTTCCACGCAAAATAAAAGGTAAATTTGTGATGCTTCACCGTTTTGATCCAGATATGTGTATAGCATATTCGAATGATTTCGAAAAGTGGTGCAGTCTTCGGTCTATATTAGAACCAAGAATTAAAAGCTGGGACTCTTGGAAGGTAGGAGCAGCAGGCACCCCTATCGAAATCAATGAAGGCTGGCTAATTATTTACCATGGAGTGAGCATGGAGCGAGTCTATTCTCTCGGCGTAATTATGCTTGAGAAGGAAGATCCTGAAAGAATCATTTATCGTTCCGAAACCCCCATATTGGTGCCAACTAAAAACTATGAAAGATTTGGAAAAGTTCCAAATGTTGTATTCAGCTGTGGAAATGTACTTATTGATGATGAAGTTCTAGTTTATTATGGAGGAGCAGACAGCGTTTTATGTGTTGCAACATATGATTTAAACGAGTTACTGCCAAAGAAATAAAAGAAGTAAAAGCTATTCCCGATGATACTTCCCCGAGTTACTCTTGTAAGATTAATATTATAGTTCACACTATCAATATACAGATGTATTGTTTTGGTAAATCTCCTTAACGAACAGGGGGCATTCACATGGAGAACGATAACAGAAAGAAGTATTTAGACTTAAAATTTGTTTTGTCACCCGTATATGTTGCTCGAGGGAAACAGAAACTAATCTTGAGAATACAAAATACAGGGGATGCCATTCTGCGAAATATGAACCTCATAATGCATCCTTTAGATGAAAACCTCAAAATTACATATGCCAAAAAATTTGTTTATTCCCTTTTGCCAGGTCAAATAACCGATATAACTTTCCCTGTATCAATATCTTCTGATACCAAAGTCTATTGTTCTTTAAGCGGCTTCAAAAATGGAGATGTGCTTTTCAGTATTGACTCGGCAAACTTCAACTTAATAATGAACGAGTCTGAATCCAATTATGCTTCTTAACTATCTGTTAAGACGAGACTACATATGAAATATTAGAGCATCTGTGCACACAATTCCAGCATCATTCCTTTTTATTATCTGTACTAGATACTAGTGTAGACTTACAGAAAAGGTCTCATTTGATAGTACTCTGATAACAAATTAGCTGATTCTTTTTAGACCATGATTTTTTTATTTCATTGAAGAGTAGATTTTTGAAACAGCATCTTTATTTACAATAACAACCAAGATTTTATTAATATTTATTTTACCAAGGTTTTCATCAATGAATAACTCACGTAGTCAATCAGATGGCACCTTAAGACGAGTTGCATTTTTGAGCTCTTATCCTCCACGTGAATGTGGGATTGCTATGTTCACCAAAGAGTTAGCTGGTTCTATTGATGCCTTAGGAGTTTTTAAACCAACAGTTGTAATCGCAGAGAACGATTCCGGAGCAATTTACCATTATGATAGAAGAGTAAAATCAATAATCGAACAAGAAATTCCTGAAGACTATTATGAAGCTGCACACTATGTCAATATTTCCGACATAGATTTAGTAAATATTCAACACGAATTTGGATTATTTGGAGGGGATTACGGGAACTACATCCTGTACTTACTAGACCAAATAAAATCCTAAATGAACAGAACATATCAACTAAGAAATGTAAAGTTATCCCGCATGGTTGTCCACAGATTAAATTTGTAAAAACTCAACAAATCAAAGCTCAAATGAACTTGCGAAATAAATTCATAATTTCAACGTTTGGTCTGTTGAGTCGAGGAAAAGGGATTGAATATGTTATCCAAGCAATGCCCTCAATTTTAGAAAAAGAACCTAACGCAATATATCTGATAATAGGGGAAACTCATCCAGAAGTCAGAAAAAAGGAAGGCGAACAGTACAGAAACGAATTAATAACTTTAAAAAATGAACTGGAATTACATAATCACGTCAAATTCCATAATCGTTTCTTAACAAAAAGAGAGCTTGTGAAATATTTACAACTGACTGATGTCTATGTTACTCCTTACAATTCTCCAAATCAGATAAGCAGCGGAACTCTCGTCTATGCTGTAGGAGCAGGAAAACCTGTAGTGTCCACACCTTACCTTCATGCATTAGACGTTCTTGGCAATGGTCGCGGTCTTTTCTGTAAATTCAAAAACCCTGAATCCATCGCGAACAATGTCATAAAGCTGATGGATGATTCTCTAAGGGAGGAAATAAGAAAAAGGGCTTTCAAATACAGTAGAAAATTTCTTTGGCAAAATGTGGCTAAAAGCTATGCTGATCTATTTAGGGAAGTGATGAGGTGAAGAAGATTCATCTGATATCACCCGATATAAATCTGGACTATCTTATTAGTTTAACAGATAATACTGGTCTGCTTCAACACTCCAAATTTTCAACGGCTTTAAAAAGAGAAGGTTACACAACAGACGACAACTCTCGGGCTTTATCTGTATGTTTATTCTATGATAAACTATACCATGGAAGCAAGACAAAAAAACTGATTGATACGTACCTCAGTTTCCTACTATACATGCAGACCGAAAATGGCCAAATGCACAACTTTCTTGGCTACAATCGTGAATTCTTGGATGAACCCACTGATGAGGAATGCATTGGTAGAACAATTTTGGCTTGTGGACACTGTTTAAATTCAAACATTAATCTGAATAAAAAAGCTATTGCGAAAGAAATTTTTGACAAAGCACTTCCATGGACAAGCTATTTTAAATCACCAAGAGCTATCGCCC
>JARRMA010000249.1:2776-4664 GCA_037386505.1 Candidatus Bathyarchaeota archaeon | reverse complement strand
CAAGTGAAAATTGTCCATAAGATCTAATTGACTGTATTGAAAACTCTAAACCATCAAATTAAACAGAAATAAGTCAAATAAATAATTAAATTTGGTGGGGCCGCCCGGATTTGAACCGGAGTCCCGAGAGTCCAAGTCTCAGAGCCTGGACCAAGCTAGCCGACGGCCCCTCTCTGCAAAACAGTGAATACACCAGAATAATTATATCTGGTAAGTTTATGATGAACTCAATTTTCCTATAAAACTTTAGTGCTTTGCAAGTTAGAATATAATAAATTGATTAATCTTTTTTCTCAAGTAGTTTTAATATTGGGTTGTTTTTAATTTGAGGCTTGGCATTCTTCAAGATAAGTATTTACTAGTTGTCTCATTTTCATTCTGATCTCTTGACATTGTTCTGCATATTTTGGAGCTAAATCTTCAACCTTTTTTCCGCTACTAACTGCAACAAAAAGTTCATCATGATGATTAAGAATTTCTTCGGTAATAGCTTCTACTCTTTTTCTAAATCTTTCATCGTGACCAATTAAATGAATCATAGCATCTAAATTTTCAGGACAGTTTTCATTAAAATATTTTACAACAAAGGTAACCATTGCTCTAATATGGGCATCATCCACTTGACTTTTCTCCTTTAATCGATTATCATCTAAATTGGTTTACGAAGCAAATAATATTTTCCTTTTGAACTTGAAGATTTTATACATATTTTTTTAGTGATCATATTTTATTAGAAAAATAGAATCTCTCTTTTTCCTGAACCTAAAATCATCCTTCAGAATTTTTTGGCATAACAATTTTATTACCCTTGGTTTAACCCAATAAATTCTGCAAAAAAATTGTTTACTAACTAGTTATTATTAATGTTTGCACTGTAAGACACGTGATTACAATGTAAACATCATTTTAATAATCATCAAAAAACACCAAATTATGATAGATTCAAAACATATCGAATATCAATGGGAGGTGAAAAATTGATTAAAAATTTTAGAAAAATTATATCAATTTCATTTCTTTCATTATTAATAATTATTTTACCAATTCTAAGTTCTTATGGTCAAACTGATAATGCAACAGTCGTCATATATTCGTCAGTAGGAGGAACAACTGATCCAGAAACAGGATCTTATAGCTATCCAAATGGAACGATTATTACATTGACTGCAATTCCCGACGATGGATATGAATTCCAATACTGGGTCGTCGAAGGAGTAATAGACCCTGCTACTCCTACTGGAATTGAAAATCAACTAATTAACAACCAAACTGGGCAAATAATTCTATTCCCAAGTCTTCCTCAGATAGGAAGTCTGGTCTTTACAACTAATCCTGCTCAAATAATCTGTGGTTTTGGTTATACCTATAGTTATCAAGCTGTTTTCACCCCAATATTAGCTGGAATAGAACAACCTACCCCAATAGAAGTCGCTGATCCATTACAAGATTATATGACAAACCCAACCCAAATTACAGAAGTTACATTTGTTACGGTCAGTTCAACACCGGGAGGTACTACAACACCAACGTCAGGAAGATATGCCTATGGTCAAGACGAGCCAACATTTAGTTTAACTGCAACTCCAGATAGTGGTTACGAATTCAAGAATTGGGTCGTTACAGGAGAATATATGCCAGGACATGGAGGAGATCCATCTCTTGATACAAATGTGATAACTGATAATCCTCTTCAAGTCTCTCATGGAATGGGATATACCTATAATTATGAAGCAGTATTCACCCAAATCCCAAGTGATGGAGGAAACGGCGGCAACGGAGGAGACGGAACAACTGAAAGTCACCCATTTGGACTATCAAACGAAGCAATATATGTTCTTATTATTATCCTAGTGATCGCGGTAATAGCAGCAATTGCATTTGGTATCTA
>JARRMA010000249.1:0-2765 GCA_037386505.1 Candidatus Bathyarchaeota archaeon | reverse complement strand
ATTTCTTATTATTTTTAATTAAAACAAAAATATTATCTAAAAAGATTCAAAACGTGATCTTTAATTTGCTAAAAATAATCTTAAAAAGTATCAGTTTTTTCTATTAATTTGACATTTTGAATTTCTAAGGTACCATAATTATTTTCAAATTTAATTTTAGAGTCAACAATTTCGAGTCTTTTTTTAAAAATTGGACAATCAAGAACCAAAGATTCATACTCTCCCCCTTCTCCAACCAAAGAAATTTGATATTTTTTATTTAATTCTATTAGCTGCTTCAATGTTTCATTATTAATTTCTTTTCCCAGCCAACTTCTATCTAATCCATGTGCATAAACTCCAACAATTATTACCTTAAATTTAAGAGAAATCAACTCATTCATTAGAGTAAGTGGAGATTCATTCCATAATGGTGTAACAGATTCTAATCCTAAATCTTTACATATTTTTTCAATTCGTTGTTTCTGGTAAGAAGATTGGATTGCTCCTGAAACAACTCCATCTACATCTAGTGATGCAAGTAAATTTTTTAGGTCTTTGAGTTCTTCTTCTTTTATTCCCGAGGTTTCAGCTTTTACTATCGGAATTTCAAGCGAATTAGAAATATGGTCAGTCAAATGAATGTTTGGGAAATGAAACATGTAACTGTCATCTCTCTGGGATATCATTGTAGCCAAAAATGTGACATTATGACCCATTTTTTGGGCTCGATAAAGAGCCAAAATTGAGTCTTTTCCACCAGTTACTAATGCAGCTAAACGCATTATTATTAACTCTAAATTTTTTAGATATTTTCCGCTTTATCAAATATGTCTTGAACTTTTGTTTCCCATTCTTCTAAAGCTTCAGAGGATGATGGATAATTTCTGTAAAGTTCTTTAATCTCTTTCATAAGCTTCGCTGTAGTATTTAATTTCATGAGGAGAGATAGGCTACCGATTCCTTTGAAGAATCTACTTGTTTTTTCAGTAATGTTAAGTTTCATGTCTTCCCCCATACTAGTTTTGAGCAAATCTTCATCTGTGATTAAACGTTGACGCATTCCATAATTCATTTCTTTATTTGTTAGCCGTTGAAGTAGCATACGGAAAATATCTAAACCAGCTTGTTTAGCTCCATATAACTCCATAAAAATTCCGGTATATGGCCAAAGAGTTTCTCTACTTACATCATCTTTGGTTAATGCATCATCAATAACCTCTGCAGCTTTTACTCCACCCATCATAGATGAGCCAATACCACCACCATGTATAGGATTCACTTGACAGGCAGCATCTCCAATAATTATAATCCCATTGCCAACCATGGGACTAATAGGTCTCCGAGTTGGAACAAGACCGCCTCCACCTGTTAAGGCATGTGAACCTTCGAAAATAGGCATAGATAATATAACTTCGTTAAAAAGATCTTTTGGATTAGGAAAACCTTTTTTCATAGATACTCCTAAACCAACATTAACAGTAGTTGAACTTTTAGGAAAGATCCAATAGTATCCTCCTGGAATTCGTTGCAAATCTAAATATATTTTACAGAAACCTGGTTCGCTAATAGGTTCTTTCAATTCACGAATTTCTCTATAACAAATCTCAACGTCTTCATCTTTTACTTCTTTTTCAATTCCAAATTCAGGTGGAAGAATCTTACGTAAAACTGCTGAATGTCCACTTGCGTCAATTACTACCCTGGAATTAAATTTACTTTCTTTTCCTGTTTTTTGATCCTTAACTAAAACTCCAACAACATAGTTATTCTCGATAATAGGGTTAATAACAATAGTTGAGTCAAAAAGAATGGCTCCAGCATCCTTTGCTTCTTTTAGAAGTCTTTGACCGAAAAGTAAACGGTTAATTAAATAGCCATGAACACCTTCTCCCTGAACGTTTACTTCAGTTTCCATATCTGGAGAATAGACTTTAATTCCATCTATTATCTGATCAAGTTCAGCTCCTGAAGGAGGAGCTAAACCAATATTCTCAAAATGATGCTTTCCAATTGCATCACCACAGACTTTATCACCAATATCCTTCTTTGATTTGCGATCAATTAAACAGACCTTTCTTCCAGCCTTCGCTAGAGTTTTAGCTGCTAAACATCCTCCGGTTCCAGCCCCCACAACAATTACATCATAGTTATTCAATAGTTTTCTCTCCGATCAACTTCCTATTTTGCTTTAACAGATCTTCATAACCTTTACGATACTCAGAACATATAAAAGAATTAATTAAAGCTTATTCAAGAAACAACACCATATAACAGAAAAGAGAACACTATTATGCCAAATACATACAGAATTAAAAATTGGGAAGATTTCAAAAAAATTGCTTATTCAAAAAAACCTAAAAGTATAGTATATGTTATAGCTCAAAGTCTCCCATCAAAAGATTACACGGGATTAAAACTTATTTTACCCGTTGAAAATGCTCAATACATTTTTACTGACACAGCTAAAGATGACAAAATGAGAAGAACAAAAATTCCAATTAAAAAAGGATCTAAAGGAAACCGATTCCTCACAGATGATGATATAAAACGTTTTCTTAGAACTGAACTTGATATTAAAGATCTTAAAATTTTTTCATATTGGACAGCTTAAACTTCATAAAAAAATAAAGAAAAAGGGATATATGTCGAATCAAATTCTGACTCGACAGGCACTTGAAAGGGAAGGTCGCTATAATAGAACATCAAAGAATTACGGGGTAAACATTGACAACAATGTTTCAGTGTGAATAACGTCAGGATGAGCTTCAATCATTTCATAGATG
>JARRMA010000248.1:0-2774 GCA_037386505.1 Candidatus Bathyarchaeota archaeon | reverse complement strand
TGTGGATAATTAAAATGGTAAATGCGGCCTCCCTTAACAAACCAGATTTTCACGATGCGGCCACTGTGTGGAAGGAATGTCTCAAAGCTATTAAAGATAATGTAACCCTGATGACTTATAATACTTGGTTTTTACCTATAAAACCGCTGGAATTAAAAGGACTTACATTAAAAGTTCAGATACCAAGCCGTTTTTTCTGGGAGTGGATAGACGAACACTATAATACTCTCATTACTAGAACAATTGTTGACGTTATAGGTCCTGAAGCCCGGCTTTCATATCTTATAGCTGAAGAAAAAGAAAACAATGAAAATAAAAATCAGGTAGAAATTAAAAACGAACCGGTTATTCGTCTTGCTTCAGATACCGCTGTTCAGAAACCAGAACATGAAACTTTCCTAAATCCAAGATATACCTTTGATAATTTCATAAAAGGTGAGGGAAACCAGCTCGCCAGGGCGGCTGCCGGTGCTATAAGTGAAAATCCGGGAGGAACATCTTTTAATCCGTTGTTTGTTTATGGCGGCGTGGGTTTGGGCAAGACTCACCTTGTCCAGGCAATTGGAAATAAAATAATCGAAATGTTTCCGGAGAAAAAAGTTATATACCTTTCGTCGGATATATTTACAGTAGAGTTTGTTGAGGCAATACAATCAAATAAAGTTAACGAGTTTTCAAATTTTTACAGGGGAATGGATGTACTGATAATTGATGACATTCAATTTCTGATTGGTAAAGAAAAAACACAGGATCATTTCTTTCATATTTTCAACACTCTTCACCAGTCAAGAAAGCAGATAATTCTTTCGAGCGACAGAGCCCCTAAAGATTTAAAGGGTCTCGATGACAGGCTGATATCCAGGTTTCAGTGGGGCTTAGCTGCTGACATACAGCCGCCGGAACTTGAAATGAGGATAGCCATTCTTAAAAAGAAATCTGAAGATTACGGAATGGATTTGTCGCCCGATCTACTCGACTATATTGCCAATAATATAACATCAAATATAAGAGAGCTCGAGGGTTGCCTGATAAAGCTACTTGCAAACGCCTCTCTTAATTCTAGGGAAATAGATATTGATCTGGCCAGGAAAACGGTTAAGGAAATTGCAACGGATAGAAAAGTAAATGTGACTATTGAGACTATCACTAATATTGTCTGTGAAGTATTAAGTGTTGCAGAAAATAAGATACGGGACAAAACCAGGAAAAAAGAAATTGTTATGGCCAGGCAGATTGCAATGTATCTATCAAAGGAACTGACAAAATCTTCTCTTAAAACCATCGGTCTTCATTTCGGCGGAAGGGATCATTCTACGGTAATACATGCATGCAACACCATTGAGGACTATATGTCCAAAGATCCCTCACTAAAGGATATGGTTAACAATGTGCGATCTCAGATAGAACTTAGATGTTCCTGATCTTGGATTACTTCATTTTCCCCAAAAACATAAACCTCTTTTTTCCAAAAAGTAAAAACCCTTTCTTTGTGAATTAATTTCGTTTTTGTTTTGCTCAAATTATTATTTGTTTTTTTATCTTCCATTTTGTCATATCCCATCTTTTTTTAATAATATATTTTAATGTTAGAAACTTGTTGAAAAACAACATTTAATTTGTTGAAAAGTTAATCCCTATAAAGACAATGTTAAAAACTCTCCTTTTAATAATTTTAATTAACATTTTAGTATGTAAAAAAACTGTCGGAACATTCTTTAATCAAAGAAGTTGGTAATAACTAACATATTAACACCCTTATTATAATTATTAATATTTAAATAAATACTTAATTAATAAGTAATGAGTTGTTGAAAATTTATTTTTATTATAAACCAGGCAAGTATTATATTTCAGGTTAAATAATTCCTTTATTTTTAAGCCGAAAACCTAATTTGTACCAGTTAAATTCATTGAGATTAGCAGCCTTTTTTACTATTTTTATTTGCTTTAAAAGGAGAATGAGTAAATGGAATTCAAAGTAAATAGTAAAGTTTTAGAAAAACTATTAGCAAGAATTATTCCTGCCGTACCTGGCCGCACTCCCATGCCCGTTCTGGAAAATTTCCTTGTTGAAATAAGAGACGGTCTAATGACGGTAAGCGCAACAGATATGGAAATAGCGCTTCGCTCATCTCTTAACGTCCCTTCTGAAGAAGATATAAAAATGGTTATACCCGCAAAGTTGTTTTTTGATATAGTAAGATCACTCGGCGATACCCAGATTAAATTTGAAACCGAAAGCAATTCCAAGTTAAAGATACTGACAGACAAAGGGACCTATAATATAAGTTACTCTCCCTCGGATGATTTTCCTGACATCCCCGAGGTATCAAAAGAAAAAGAAGTGGCTATGAACGGTCAAGATCTTAAAAAAATGATTGAACAGACCTCCTTTGCAATGAGCAAAGAGGATATGCGTCCCGCAATGACAGGAACACTCATGGAATTTACAGGAGAAGGATTAAGGTTTGTTACAACAGACGGCCACAGGCTTGTTAAATATATTAACAAAACAATCACCTCCTCAAAAGACGAGCAATATATTGTTCCGGAAAGAGCTATAGCTGTGCTTTCAAAACTTCTGGGTGACACAGACATAAAAATGTTCCTTAGCAAAACAAATATATCCTTCAATTTCGGTGATATTGAGCTTATAACAAGACTTATAGGTGAAAAGTATCCCGCCTACAACAGTGTTATACCATTGGAAAACGAAAATATTTTATCCGTAAAAACCGGAGATCTTCTATCTACTGTAAAAAGGATGATGCTTT
>JARRMA010000247.1:0-3666 GCA_037386505.1 Candidatus Bathyarchaeota archaeon | reverse complement strand
TGATCCTAAAGCTTTCTTATTTGACAAACAGAAGCAATTACTAGTTATACCAGTATCTATTACACAATATGGATTTGTACCATCTGTAGAAGAAACGAATGAAAATAAGACAGAGTTTGATTCGATGGAAGGTGGTTATTGGCAAGGTGCATATGTTTTCAATATAACTCTATCAGGGTTTGAATTTAAAGGTAGAATAACTCACCAAGATAACAATGACCAAGAATATTACTATGGAGATTACAATAAAAACGTGAATAGAGCACTCTACATTGGAAATGTATTATACACTGTATCAAACTTAAAAGTTAGTCTCAATAGTTTAACAGACCTGTCACAAATAGCAACCATCCAATTCAAATAATATCCTCTTTTTTTAAATAAAAAATAAATAAAAAGTTCAATAAAAATAGTGTTAGATTTGTCTTAGAAATCGCTAGTTTATCAAAAGGGAAAATACGGTTCCTTAAGTAATTCTCTGAAAGAGTGCAAACCCTTTGCAGTTATTAAATATAAACAATCCTTTGACATACTCTTTTCAACTACATAATCATTTTCTATTAGAAAACTTAACAATTTCTTTAATTTTATACAATCGACATTAGCTTTGCAAGATATATGATTTAGTTTTAAAGGTCCAGAAAATATTAATGACTCAAGAATTTCATGTTTTATGACCTTATCACTTCTACGCAATATAATCATCTTTAATTATTTTCTGTTCATCATCACTATTTTTTAGGCAATTAGACATTTTCTCGCAGTCTAAACATTTTTTTAAAAGTATTGAGTCATTAAAATGCTTTGACAAATATCCAAAATAGTGAGGACAATTTGAAGTATTTTTTTCAGAAGTTAATTTCGGATTTATTTTTACTTCGACAAATTCTCATAAAAATTTTCTGCAGGTATTTTTGACTTATCATGTACAACAATCAAACTTTCAAATGATTTTTGACAGGTCGGATTAGGACAGATATATTTTTGAATTTTTTTCATCATATCATATTATTCCATTATTATAAAATCATTTCTGAAAAAACCACAAAAAATATATTTTTACCTTTTTTTCGGTGTATTGCATGACCACGATACCTTGTATATTAAGACTAAATATATAAGAGTGATAGTTCAACATTTAAACTTTATCATTACGTAATAAAAAATCCTTGGACTATTCAAATATTTATTACAGTCAAAACATTGCTATCTTCAGGTGCAAAGTGAAACACTTTTCGTGGACTATTACGGTTTGTATTCCCTACACTTCTAATAAAGCCTTATCCTAATTCGTAGTAAACAAAAACAATAACCAGTCAAAACAAAAATATCGATCAAAATAAATTTAAGAATATTAAATAGTTCTTTTAAGCTAACAGGATAAAGGCTAATGCATCATTAATCAAAAAATACCCAATTCAATTTAAGATAAAGTAATATTTTTAAAAAAGAAAGGGAGTTTGGTTATGACTATTTTTGTTTTGGCATAGCAACTGCAGTCTGAGTTTTTTCAACACCAGATAGTGTCTGAACTTCTTGTATTATTGAGGTCAATTCGTCAATATTAGAGAATTCTGCATATGCTATGACGTCGTAATTACCAGTTACAACATGTGCCATTTTAACTCCACTAATTTTTGTCATTTTTTCGGCTACATCCCACACCTTTCCGGAACTACATTCAAGTAATAGGTAGCTTTCCATCGTTTTCCCTTCAAACATTTAACTGGATTATATATTGTTAAATCTTATTATTTAACAATCAAAATCTTAATTTTAGTGATTTATTCGGTTGCGTTTTCTTGTTTTCAATATGGAAATAAAATCATTAATTTGCATTGCAGGCATACTCATAATTTCGATTGTTCCTCTAGACCCTAAAATTATTGATACTTTATTGATTATATCATTATTTGGCGCTTCAAGAATATTAATAAAATCATATGGTCCCAATAATGAAAATTGTTGGAGAACTTTCACGCCGAATGCTTCAAGTTCCTTATTCACTTCTTTGATTCTTTCTGGTTTTTCTAAAATTGTTCGTCTACCTTCAGGTGTAAGTTTTGATACTAGAATATATGTCGGCATACTTTTCCCTCAATTGCTATTTGGGCTTAAAATTTATCAATTTTTTGTATAAAAAATTAGCTTAAATTAGATAAATCTGATCTAAATTAATTTTTCTTGTCTTTAGTAGAAATGAAATGCGGTACTAGATGTAAATAATAAATTGGAGACATTCAACTAATTCTTTGTATCTGTTTCTTATGGTTACTTCTGTTACTTGTGCAATTTCTGCTATTTCTCTTTGTGTTTTTCGTTCCCCAGTTAAAACCGATGCTATATAGCTAGCTGCTGCCGCTATACCTGTTGGCCCTCTTCCAGAAGTTAACTTCATTTCTTTTGCTGCAAAAAGAATCTTATGGGCAACCTCTTCAACATTACCTTGCATTGTTAGCTGATTGCAGAATTTAGTAATATACTTTCCAGGCTTCACTGGTTTAATAAAATAATCAAGTTCCTTTATTAAAAACCGATAGCTCCGTCCTACCTCTTTTTTATCCATTGGTGAAGCTTGAGAAATATCTTCTAAAGTTCTTGCTACTCCACATTGTCGGCAAGCAACATAAATTGCAGCTGCCGTAACTCCTTGGATAGATCTACCTCGAATAAGACGTTCCTTCACTGCTTTTCGATAAATAACTGAAGCAGTTTCAAGAACATTTCGGGGTAAATTGAGATTATTAGCTATTTTAGAAAGTTCTGAGAGAGCAAAGGCAAGATTTCTTTCTGTAGCGTCTGAAACTCGAATTCGTCTTTGCCATTTCCTTAATCTATATATTTGGGCTTTCTGTTCTTGAGGAAATCTTTGACCATGAATATCTCGATCATGCCAATCAATTGTTGTAGAAAGACCTTTATCATGAATAGTAAATGTTGTTGGGGCTCCAGCTCGAGCACGTTTAGCTCGTTGTTCGGCATCAAAAGCTCGCCATTCTGGTCCCTGATCTGTAAGGTTTTCAATTACAACAAAACCACAACCCATGCATACAATCTCTGCTGATTCGTGGTCTTTCATTATCCGGTCACTCCCACACTCTGGGCATCTTCGGATAGGTGAGGCAGGTAATGATTTTTCTGTTTTCATTTTTTTCCTTCCATTTATTCCCCAGTTATTTAAGTGACAACTCGAACTGACCTATTGTTTTTATGAGGGACCGTTATTAATGTATGGTTCAAAATTTATCGAATTCAAATGAAGAATAACTTAAATTTTCACGTTCAATAATAGATTAAGGGATTTCAAGATGAGTCTTTATACAAATAAATTTTTGGAATGTAATGAAGCATATATCAAGAACATGTTGAAATTAATTCTCTTAAAAGGTAAAGAATGTTGCATTTGTAGAAATAAAGAAGTGAAAATATGGATTGTTGATGAAACAAAACTAGCACGTGGTCTCGCAGTTTATGTTAGATTATTTTGTCAAGATCATGAAAAAATGTGGAAAGAAGGACAAAAATTAGAATATAAAAAGTTGAACGGAGTAATGCTCATCGAGTTGCCTTACCAAAAACCTGCTGGATTATGGATCAATCTGGCATGGGCAGATTTTTTGGCACTATTAACAAATTATTTTGGTGATAAAAATGCGATTGAAAAAA
>JARRMA010000246.1:0-2784 GCA_037386505.1 Candidatus Bathyarchaeota archaeon | reverse complement strand
ACGATTTAATGTTTTACTATTTTATAAAACACCCTTCAAGCCTTTTGGGAAGGACATGGGTCTTTAATGGTTCGGAAACAACACTGGATTCATACAGCAATCGATTTACCGAAATGAATAAGCACCTCAACTTTATAATTAAAGCTCCGCTTATTCTCGATTTAGCAGATTGTTTTATTTGTCATGCTGGAATTTCAAAATCCTATTCTAGAAAGCTGGGCAAAAATCCTTTATCAGATAAGCAAAAGTTGATGGATTTAATTGAAAAAGATTTGAATAGTGAACGTGGAATTTTGTGGACAAGGGACAAATTACTTAATCTAAATAAACTTCAGGTAGTTGGTCACACCAGATTTGAAGATATTTCTTACGATGATGAGAGTGATGCAGTTTATATAGATACTGCGGCTTGCTCAGGTAATAAATTAAGTGCTGTAATTATTAACGAAAATAATATTATAGATAAAATTTCAGTACCTACTGAAAAAATAGATATCATTTAAAACTATTCTATCGAGATTTGAGGAAAGGGGACAATGAGTAATAAACGAGATATTCTTTCATTAACACCATCCGATTTTATAAAATTCCTTAAGCAAGAAAAGATTTATAAATTCTTTTTTGTATATGATAATGATGCCAAAAGATTGAAAGCATCTCATACTCAATTACAATCCATAGCAGATTATTTTACAAGTGATAAAAGAGATTTTATTGAACACGAAGGTTGGTTTTGTAAAATATCTGAAAAATATGATATGATTCTAGGAGCTTTTATCCATCGAACGAACAGAGGACAAGCAGCTGGAGGTGTAAGATATTGGAGTTATGATACAATTGAAGATTATTTCAGAGATGGTTTAAGATTAGGTGCGGGGATGACTTTTAAAAATGCTCTTGCCGGATTATGGTGGGGAGGTGGAAAAGGAGTTATCGCTCATAATCCTGAATACGATAAAATGGATTCTGTGGTCAGAAAATATATTTACCAGGAATATGGTTTATTTATGTCCACATTAAATGGATGTTATGTCACCGCTGAAGATGTTGGAACCAGTGTTGAAGATATGGCAAATGTTTTTAGTGGAACAAGGTTTACAACCTGCATTCCTTCTAAATTTGGTGGAAGCGGAAATCCATCTACTCCAACAGCAAGAGGAATTATCTCCGGAATGGAAGCTGCGCTGGATTTTTTGCAGATTGGAAAACTCGAAGGAAAAACAGTAGTTGTGCAAGGTTTGGGACATGTTGGCGAACCATTAATTAATTTTCTTTTTGAGAGAAATGTTAAAAAAATAATTGGGACTGATATAAACCAAGAAATAATCAATTCAATAAAAAATAAGTTTAGCGAAAAAAATCTTGAAATCAGATTGGTTGATAAAAACGATCTCTCAATATTTTCTGAAGATTGTGATATATTTTCACCAAACGCTACAGGTGCAATCTTAAACTCAAAAACTATCTCATTACTAAAGGCAAAAATTATTTGTGGTGCAGCTAACAATCAACTTGAAGATATGCATGTAGATGGAAATTTATTACATAAAAAAGGAATAGTTTACGTACCTGATTTTCTTACGAACAGAATGGGAATTGTAACTTGTGCAAATGAACAATATGGCTACATCAATAACGATCCGCTTATTGAAAACCATTTCAGCAGGGAATGGAAACATTCTATATTCAATTTAACTAAACAGGTTTTAACGGAGGCTAAAGAGAAAAATATTCCTACTGCAGAAATTGCTTTAATGTTGGCAGACAAGCTTTCAAAAGAGAATCATCCAATCTTTGGTCACAGAGGAAAAGAAATAATAAAATCTCTTGTAGAAAATGAGTGGCACAAGAATTAAAATTAACGATAGAGGCAGTGCGAACTAATATTTATTAAAAATCTTTCCACCAAAATCTTCAAATATCCCTGGCGAAATTCTGAACGCCTTTTGAAATACTTAAGTAAGCCAAAATGAGAGTAAGCAAACCTAAAATTACGCTTGGGAAAAGCAGCTCCAAAGCAGATGGGAGACTACCTTTCCTTAAATTAAAAAAGAAATTACTGATTGCTGGAAAAAGAATTAATACAAGAAACACCATATAGACGATCATAAATAAAAAAGTTAATGAAGCACCTTGTGATGAAGCTACACGAATAGGATTTTTTTCTTTGTAATTAGCAAAAGCTGAACCCATACCAAAGTTTAAGGATACAAATGTAATAGTAATAAATGCAGTATTAATCTGTGAAACTGCGACAAGGGAACCTGAAATTTGGTTTGTTGAAAAGAAGTTAAGCGCCTGACCGATAATAAAAATAACTATGAAATAGCTAAATAATCTTGCCAGTAATAGTTTTCTATAATTAAGTGGAGCCGACCTTATCTTCCATAATGTTTCGCCTTCCAAACTAACAAGGGGGAATATAAACCTTAATGAAAGCGAGGCGATTAAAAAAATGTTGAATAAAAAAATAATTAAATAAAAAATTGATTTTAGATGAGTATCGTAAGTATTTAGAATCATCGTATCAATATTAGAAGTCGAGACTATAAAAATTGAAATAAGAAAAATCATTATCAGAAAATGCATCCATTGACTTGGCTCTCTTAAAAACATTATTAATTCGCGCTTAAGCAATACTTCGTGTCGAGGGTTAAAAGAAGAATCTTTGCCGAATGTAAAAGCCATTCTTCTGGTTTTCTTTTTCTTGACTGAAAGTTCACTGCGAAGATTTGTAAAAGCAACCCAGGTTTTATAGAACCACTTTTTTGCAAGTATTAGTAA
>JARRMA010000245.1:0-6850 GCA_037386505.1 Candidatus Bathyarchaeota archaeon | reverse complement strand
TTTAAAGGAATTTTGGTTCTGAATAGAATGGTGAAAAATTGTTACCTCGCCATTCTAATCCATGATGATATTTCTTCAATTGTCGGAATTTCATCATTTGAAATTTTATTTTGCTCCAGATAGATTTTAGCGTTTTCTGAAATTTTTCTGCAAAGAGAAATCAAATCTTGATCTGCCAGTTCTTTTCTAGTTTTTATTCCTGATTCAATTAATAATTCAGCATCATTTGCATCTACACCTGGAATCATCATCAATTGCGCCATTGCTTGTAAGTTTTCGGCCATTTCCTGAGAAACTCGTGTATTTTCTCCAATTACCTCTGGATCAGTCGTAAGTAAATCCCCTATGGATGATATTCCAATATCTTTCAACTCTTTTCCCAAAGCTGGACCAATTCCCTTAATTTCTTCAGGATTATCGAAACTATTCAACTTAGCTTTGGATGAAAAAACCATATTTTCCTCTATTGTTTCAAGTCTGTTTTTAATTTCCTCAAGCTCTTTTTGCTGATTTTTCAAAATTGTTGAGTCTCCATCTCTCAAATGCTTGATGGCAATCATAGCAACTTCCTGTTTCTTCAAATCAACAATCATCTGTTTCAAAGTTTCATCAGATATTTTTTCAAGAGCAGACATCATATCTTTGCGAGTTTTTTTAATAATTTTTTCTTGATTTTCAAATTGAGCTAAAGTTGTTTTTGCTGCCTCTTCAATATCCAAACTCACTTTTCCGAAAAATTTGTTATTTATCTTTCTACTATAATCAATCTGCTCAATTGTTTCAGCTGTTGACACTTCTTGCGCTTTCTTCAAAGCAGCTAAGTTTCCACCAACCTTCAAAAGCATCTTTATGATTTCAGGATCTGGTGCCTGCTTTCGATATGCGATTAAAAATGTTATACCCATCAGTATGAATGTTATAATTATTGAAATCCAAAGGTATGATTCAACGTTAAGACCTCCAATCAAATCGCCTAATATGTAAGGACTTACTATTGCACCTTGACCCTCAGTTATTAATAAAAGCGCAATAGAAACAGAACATAAGATCGCTAGAAAAGTTGCAAAACCAGATAACCAAACTGCTATTCCACGATTTAGACTCATCAAATACACCAAATTTTTAACTGTTTTTTATTAGCGAAATACAACTATCGGAGAATTGATTGTATCTTTTTCTTTGAAAGTGTTATGAAACTAAAATCCGTAATTAAAATTCAGATTTCCTAATTTGACTAATTAGGTAATTTATTCAAATGAGGAATCTTATTCTTATACGATTATTGATTTCTTCAGAACCCTTGCTTAAACCTTCGGTAAGTATTATAGTCAATGTATTGTAAATTCTCATTTTCAATCTGGTAACGAACTGAAAACTTCTGACGTTTTCTTTTTTCTAAGATCTGACTAGTAGTAATAAATGAATATGCATCGCTTCCGGCTCCAGATCCATAACTGACAAGAACTATTCGTTGATCCGGTTTTGCAATATCTAGAACTGCTGCTAACCCAATTGGCGATGAACCAGAATAAGCATTACCAAACTTTCCCACTTTTATACTGGGCTCATATTGATTTTCACTGAATCCAAGTTGTATAGCAACTTTAACTGGAAAACCAACATTAGGTTGATGTGGAACAAAGTAATCTATATCGCCTATTTCGAGATTAAGTCTATCCATTAGTTTTGTACAGGCTTTCATAACATGTTTGAAGTATGCAGGTTTTCCAGTAAATCGTCCACCATGTCGTGGGTATGGTTCTAGATCTCTTCTCCAAAAATCTGGAGTATCTGAGGTACAAGAATACCAGCCTTCTATTTCTGCTATGACATCTTGCATACCAAAAATAAATGCAGATCCCCCAAAACCAACGAAATTATCTAATTCTCCTCCAAGCTCGGATCTAGGTGCAGCTTGAGAATTATCTGCCCCTATTGATATAGCATAATCCGTGTTACTTTTTGGATAATACACTAAAGATGCAGCATCCTTAAACATGCTCGTTGCTGCTTTACACGCGAACTCTGTATCTATAGCGTCTACTCCTTGAATTCTTTCATCTTTTTCCTCTTTACCTAACTTTAAAACTTGAGCTACTTTTGATGCAATAGGGTTGACTGCATATGGATTCGATTCTGAGCCCACATATACTTTGCCAATAGCTGATTGATCCACTCCAGAGTGAATTAAAGCCATTTTTCCAGCTTCAATCGCTGCTGTTACTGCATCTTCATCAATAAATGGAACCGATCTTTCCATGTTTCCTTCTTTTATTCGGAATTTTGATGTGTATATTCCATATCCGACTATTCCAGGTGCTTCATACTTTTTCTTTGGTTTTTTAATTTCATATTTTTGATATGGATAATAATCATTTGCCAAACTAAATGCAAGAGAAATAGTTGGAATAATATCACTCTGGCCTACTGCATGTCTACGTCGAAATCTAGGAACAACTTCTTGATCTTCGAAACAAGTCGCATCCATATCTCCATTCTCAAATAAAATATCAGTTAATCTACCCGGAACTCTAGTCTCCCCATTATGAAAAGAAACAACCCCATAGACATAAGACCCCAACTTTACAAACTTGTTAGTAGGTTGGCTAACTAAAGTAGAGACTTCCAAATTTCCTTTATCGTAGAAGAAAAATACAACCCAAACTGGGAGAATCATTATTTATTTTTACTTGTCGATTGCCAGCTTCTCCTCTTAATTGCTTAACTACTTCAAAAATTTGGGCGCCTCCAGAAGCTCCCATCGGATTACCATCTGCTTTAAGTCCTCCGTTCAAGTTTACGAAAAGTTGTCTACCGTTAATATCGTAATAATTTGAATTATTGTTTAAACTGTTATTTATATCGATCCAAGCTCTCCCTTTGGGGGTAAATCCAAGATCTTCTAAAGCAAGCATTTCTAAAATAGTGGATTGATCATATAATTCTGCTATTTGGACATCTTTCCTTTCAACTTTTGCCTGATCTAATGCTGATTCCATTGCCAATGTATTAGCTATAAATCCAGTTCTGTTTTCTCGTGAAGGAAATGTAATATAATCCGTTGCTGATCCAGAACCTAATATTTTAACAGGAACATCTGAATAATCCTCTGCAATCTTTGGATTTACCAGAATTAATGCTGAAGCACCATCTGAGATTGGAGCAAAATCAAAAAGACCTAAAGATTTGCAGGCTTTAGTTCGAGCTTTCATTACAGTTTCAATGTTTATAGCACTTTTATATTGAGCATACGGGTTGTCTATTGCATTCTTATGATTTTTGACTGATATCTGGGCAAGAGTTAAGTAGAATTTTTCTAGTTCTTGTCCATAAATTTCATGTTGTTTAATGTATCCACTAAGAAGAAGTTCATGATTTGCTTCTGGTGTGCACCCGGCATAATAGCTCCAAGGATCCTCTAAGAGCATCAAATCATCCCTAATTTTGTCCCAACGATCAGTCATTTTTTCTACACCTCCAACTAATACGATGTCATATTTTCCTGATTGAACCGCATGACACGCATTAAGAAGGGCAGAACTGAAAGATCTGGTTTTTTCCATTGGGACATGTAACTCAAGAAGTTCAGATACGAAGCCTTCTTCTAAACCAATTTTATTTGTTATTTGTAAGAAATAATCTGAAAAGTAACAAGCATCTAAATCTTTTCGAGTAACTTTAGCAGAATCAAGCGATTGAAGTCCGGCCACTTCTATCAACTTTTCCGGATCTTTCTCATAATGTTCTCCAAATTTTGTCCTGCCGACGCCTATTATGGCAGGTTTATCTATTGTCATAAATTTAACGTCCTCTTAACTGAAATCCTATTTCTGGAATTACCTTCCTTTAAAGAGTTACCCTTTTTTGAGAATTGTAGCGTTCAAACCACCATTAAATAGTTAGTTAATCAATTGACCCATTTTGACTCTATCCTTTTTAAACAGTGTAAAGTGTATCTTATTTAGAATTTTGACATTAGTTGGTGATAGGGTATGAACGAAAATAAAAATTCAAATGATTTGGAAATTGCAACATTAGGAGGTGGATGTTTCTGGTGTATGGAAGCGGTGTATAACCAACTAAAAGGAATTAGAAAAATTGTTTCAGGATATTCAGGTGGTTCAACAACTCATGATCCTACAACTCTTAATAGACAAGGTGCAGATGAAGGAACACAATATCGTTCCATTATTTTTTATCATAATGAAGAGCAGAAAAAAATAGCAGAACAGGTGATTAATGAGTTAATGTCTGAAAATTATTTTTATTCACCTATAGTGACAAAGGTTGAGCCTTTTGTAGCATTTTATCCTGCAGAAGAATATCATAAAAATTATTTTCAAAGACATCCGGAACAACCTTACTGCAGAATAGTTATCTCTCCTAAAATTGCTAAACTTAGAAAAAAATTTAGAGATAAACTAAAAACCTAATTTTCTTAATCTTTTTCTATTTTTGGTTTAAATTGCTGAACTCTAAGTTTTTCTGTTAAGAATTTATCTAAATGAGTAATGTCTTTAGCTTTCACTTTTATGACAATATCATTTTCTCCTATAACCAGATTTGCTTCTGTAACTTCATCAAATTCAGAAATTGCTTTAAGAAAATCCTTCTCTGAGCCTGATTTCACTGTGATTAAAATATATGCAAACAAGTAATTTTAACACCTGATAATATTCCTTTCAGAATTATTTTAGATTAATTAACTTTTTGGGCAAAAATTTCTGTCTGCAAAAAATGCTATTTTATTTGTTATATGATTTAAATGATAATATTGGTCGGGCGGGCGGGATTTGAACCTGCGACAATCCGGTGTCTGTACGCTTGATAGGCTAAATGAAGCCCACCATAATGGTAGACGACTACAGCGTCTCCGTCAGCCTAGATTGAAATTGGGCTGGCTCGGAAGCTCTACCAAGCTGAGCTACCGCCCGACAGATTTATTCAACGTAAAAATTACAATTTATGCGTTTCGTTAAATTACTAAAAAAGGATAGAAATTTACAAAAATCTTAATTCTAAAATGATTTATAGGCCTCTTTCTGATGGAATTTTTTTGAAAAATGTTCAAGTTCAAAATAAAATCAAAATAACTAAAGCATCTTGATTGAGAATAAAATAGAAATAAGAAACTGTAAAATAACGTTATAACAGTGATGTGTTTAAAATATATATTTTATAGTATTATTATTTCAAATGGAGGGTGTGTAAAACATCGTCCAAAGTTCCATAAATTAATTCAGATGGATGAACCAAGATGAATCAAAGACAAATTCAAGAAATATTATCAAATTATAATAATAAAGAAGTTAAGATTGGAGTGCTAGGATCTCACTCTGCTTTAGAGATGGGTCATGGTGCTAAACAGGAAGGTTTTGAAGTCGTTGTAGTGTGCCAAAAAGGAAGAGAAAAAACCTATGCAAAACATTATAGAAATCTATTTGATCATATTATTTTGCTTGATAAATTTTCTGATCTAATTGAGGAGGAAAATCAAGACAAACTTCGAAGGTTAAACACTATTTTTGTCCCAAACCGTTCATTTTCTGTTTATATTGGTTATGATAATATTGAACAAAACTTCAAAGTACCTCTTCTTGGAAATCGTTTTATGCTCAGAAGCGAAGAAAGAAATGTTCCAAACAATCAATATGATCTTATAATTCGTTCTGGCTTAAATTTACCTAAAATTTTCAGTTCATCTGAAGATATTGATCGTTTGGTAATTGTAAAGGTTCCAGAAAAAACTCGAAGCATTGAAAGAGCTTTCTTTTATGCCTCATCACCAGAAGAATTCAAGAAACGTTCAGAGGATCGAATAAAAAAGGGAATAATTGATCGCAAAGATTTGAATGAAGCGATAATTGAAGAGTATATTGTTGGAGCAAAATTTAATGCAAACTATTTTTGGTCTCCAATAACCGATGAAATAGATTTGCTAGGTTTCGATAGAAGAATCCAAACAAATTTAGATGGAGTCTTAGATCTTCCCGCTGATGAACAATTGGAAGCAAAACTACCTACACAAAATGTAGAAATTGGTCATATGGGGGCAACAATGAGAGAATCCCAGATAGAAAAGATATTAGATGCTGGAGAAAAATTTGTTGAAACGTGCAAAAAGGAATATCCTCCAGGAATTATTGGTTTATTTGCTCTACAGGGTGCCATGAATAAGGATCTCGAATTCTATATTTTCGATGTTAGCCCTAGAATTCCTGGTTGCCCTTGTGTCGAACCCACATCGCCATACATGAAATATAAGTATGGACAAGCAGTTGGTCCTGGACGAAGAGTAGCAATGGAAATTAAAAAAGCTATTGCTGAAAATAAAATTGAGTTGATAGTCACTTGATATCTAAATCTGAAATAACCAATATTTTGGACAAATATAATCCAAAAAAAGTCACAATTGGTACTATTGGTTCTCATTCTGCTTTGAATATATTCAAAGGTGCAAAAGAAGAAGGATTCAAAACAATCTGTATCTGTAAAAAAGAAAGTGAAATAGTTTACAGGCGATTTCCATTAGCAGACCAAATTATTACAGTAAAAAATTATGATGAGCTATTAGATCAGAATATTCAGGATGAATTAAGAAAAAACAACACAATTCTGATTCCACATGGTTCCTTTAATGCATATGTCGGAACAGACAAAATGATCGACAAATTAGAAGTACCCCTATTTGGTAACAGAGAATTGTTAGATTGGGAAACAGATCGAGAGAAGCAAAGAGAGTGGCTACATAAGGCAGGTTTGAATTTACCAAGAACATTTGTAGATCCAGAAGATATTAATGGATTAGCTATCGCTAAATTTCCAGGTGCAATGGGTGGAAAGGGATATT
>JARRMA010000244.1:0-2839 GCA_037386505.1 Candidatus Bathyarchaeota archaeon | reverse complement strand
GCATACTCTACAACTTTTGGATCTAGTCCTAATTTCTCTAATTTATGTAATCCAGTTTCTACGATTCTTCCAGAAACTTGAGTTGATCCAGCTAAACAAGAAGTAGAAATCAAGACTAAAAACAGTTGATCAAGCGAAACATTACATTGTTCTGAAATTTTTTCTATTACAGCGTCTGGAGGTTTACTATTAGTTTCTAGGACCATTACAGCAATTTTGGGTGTTTCTTGATATTCTATTTTTCTGAAAAGTTTTTTTGGTTTTAGAGCTATTGCCCTTGCGGGTCCTGAACCTATAGCTGAATAATCATCTTGTTTGATCCGCCAACCAGCAAATTGAGAAGCTAAAGTCGAAATAGCTGGGAAATCTGTTTGCACATAAATCGATGGTAAAAAAATATCGTCATACTGCATAGGAAGAATTTGTACTTGACCATAACCTCCCAGACAAATTTCGGTAACTATTTTACCCGCCAAAAATCCGCCTCTTGCGTTTATTCCAGCATCAATAAGAGTTGTTCCAGAAGGTGTTTTTTCTATAATTACACCATACTTTTTTGGATTACTACTAAGCTCATTGATCAATGAAAGAGCTGAAACATTCAAGTCAAGTTGAGGAAAGCCCATCTTTCTTCGCCATTTAATAGATTAGCGATTGACCAATATTAATTATACAAGAATAAACTTTTCCATAATAAAAATAAAAAGAATTGTTAGTACTAAACCAACAATTCCTTATTGAATTATCTATTATCGTAAAATAAGTTAAAGATATTCTTCATAGGGAGATAAATACGAATTTTTTTCTTTGGCCACAAACAATTTTCCTTTACCATTATCAGCCAAATCACCAGTAAACCTGTAAAATGGACCTTCTATTTTTTCGCCGTCAACTTTTACTTTTCCTTTAATTTCTTCGATAGTAAATGTTGGCATTACATCTTCGGATTTACCTGCTAGAACTATTTTGCCATTTGTCATTTGTGCACCTGCTCGTCCTAATGAATTTCCTTTGACCATAATTGTTCCTTTTCGCATATGAATTCCAGCAAATATACCTACATTACCTAATATTTTGATTAGACCACCTTTCATGAAGCATCCGACTTCAGTTCCTGCATCACCATGAATTATTATTGATCCTCCGCTCATTCCATCTGTACTTCCTCTGTAAGCTGCACCGATGTAATCACCAGCATTACCCATTATCTCGATTAACCCTCCTTTCATTCTAGATCCCGCCCAAGAACCTGAATTTCCAGATACAGTAATCATTCCTCCGCTCATTGCTTCACCAAGATGCATACCAACATCGCCGTTAACAATTATTTTTCCCATCGACATCTCAGCACCACCATTTCTTATAGTTTGTATATTTCCTTCAATTTTTATCGTATATTCCTCTGAAGGTTTACCATCATCTTTAATTTCGAATAGTTCTCCCATGTTACGTTTTCTGTTTCCTTCCCACATTTCTAGGGATTCAATTTCTTTGACTGATTTTCCCTTAAAAATGTCGGGAGAAATATTTTTTCCTTCGATAGGAAATTTGAAAATATGCTTTGGAGTTAAAGAAATCAATATTAGATCACCGCTTTGACACTGACAGGAGAAGGTGTACGAAGAAATCCTTCTCTAAGTGGATAATTATCGTATTCAATAGTCCAATATTCTTTGAATTTGCGTTTGATATCATCATTTACTTCATGGGGCATATCGGTTTTTGCATCGACCCAATATGTTTTTCCAAAGACCGATTTTACAATTTCCCCATTCTTTGAAACAATTTCTCCGCCCTTAACTGTGTAAGCTGTTTCTTTAAACGCTTTTTTTGTTGCTTCGAAATTCTTTGCTGGATCACTAATTTCAGGATTTATATTGTAAATGGCGACATCAGCATCAGCTCCAACTCCTAGATGACCTTTATTTGTTAATCCCAAAGCTTTGGCTTGACCGGCTCGAGTTACAATAGCCAATTCATAAAGGCTTAACTGCCTATCGATTGTGTTTAATAAACTCTTTTTTCTGGCTCGTTTGTTAATTTTACTTAGCATTTTATCTCTTGCTGGTTTACTGATTAGCCAGGTCATGACTTCAGGATATGAAGTAAAAGGTCCACCATTTGGATGATCTGTTGTCATTAATATTTTCCAAGGATCCTTAATTAGCATAGAAATCTCAAGACCTATTGACCATTGTGTCGCATGAACTGCGCTTGAGCGCTTATATCTGAAGGGAACAATTCCACCACTTGTTTCAGTTTCAACATCATGGTTTACCCATTTATTACCAGTCAAGTGATAAAGACCAAACTGGAATGGACCATCAGCAGTCATTGTTGTAGTGCTGGAAAATACAACTTGGCCAACATCAAGAGTTACATGATTGTGATTATTGACATAGTTAGAAATTTCTTCTGCACCTGAACTGAAACTACCCCAGTCTTCACCTTTAAATGAACAAAACTGTATATGAGTAATATGCATAATTGGGCGATCATCTAAGGCTAAATCTTCTACACTCTTCATTGTTTCTAATGCAGTTATATAATTTCCTGGTTGACCCAAATTATTAGTATGTAAATGAATAGTATGGGGGAGATTGAGCATAGTATTAACTTTAACCAATCCTCGGATAATTTCTCGAGGAGTAATACCAAAGTTTGGAACTTGTTCATCAAGACCATGAACATTATGTCCAAATCCCCAAGCTTCTAAACCGCCGGGGTTCACGATCTTTATCGCATAACCCCTAGTAGCTTTCAGCATCCAAGCAATGTGGGCAGCATTTTCTTTTATTAATCCGTCGCGAATATGTTCTAAGCTCAACCACCAGTCACC
>JARRMA010000243.1:0-7657 GCA_037386505.1 Candidatus Bathyarchaeota archaeon | reverse complement strand
CAATAATTTTATGAAAAAATAAAAAAATAAAAAAAGTAACATTAATTGTTACTGATGTTACATTCAATGATACTATTAACAATAGAAATGCGATTTTTTATAAGTTCTTCATGTGCTTAATTCAAATACCATTGCCATTCCTTGACCGCCACCAATACACATTGTTGCAAGACCATATCTTACATTTTTTCTTTGCATCGAATTTAGTAATGTGATAACAACTCTTGTTCCTGTGCATCCGATTGGATGGCCAAGAGAAATTCCGCTGCCATATATATTCGTTCTATCATAATCGATTCCAAGTTCTTTCAAACAAGCGATTGTTTGAGATGCAAAAGCTTCATTTAGTTCTATTAAGCCCAAATCATCCAAAGTCAATCCTGCAATTTTTAATGCCTTCTTTATTGCAGGAATTGGACCAACACCCATATAGGCTGGATCAACAGCTCCTGAAGCAAATCCTAGAATTCTGGCAAGTGGTTTTAAGTTATATTGTTTAGCTTCGTCTTCTTTCATTACTAATACCGCAGCAGCGGCATCATTTATTCCAGAAGAATTACCTGCAGTTACAGTACCATCTTTCTTAAAAACTGAAGGAAGTTTTGTTTTTGAGAAACTTCAATAGGAACAATTTCAGTTTTAATTATTCCATCTTTAATTGCTCTTCTTGCCCGCTGATGACTAATAAGACCTAATTCGTCTTGTTCTTCTCTAGAAATTGAATATTTCTCAGCAATATTCTCTGCAGTTATCCCCATATGATATCCATAAAATGACTCAAAAAGACCGTCTAGAATCATGAGATCTTGAATATCCCCAACACCATTTAAATCCATAATGTATCCCCATCTTGCTTTAGGTACTGCGTAGGGAGTGTTACTCATACTCTCCATACCTCCAGCAATGATGACATTAGCAGAATTAGTAACAATAGCTTGATAGGCCAAACTTATCGCTTTTAATCCAGAAGCACAGACTTTGTTTACAGTAAAAGCATTAACCTCTTTTGGTAATCCACCGTATATTGTTGCTTGCCTTGCAACATTTTGACCTTGTCCAGCTTGTAGGACATTGCCCATAATAACTTCGTCTATCTCGATAGGATCATTAGAATCATTCCAATTATAAAACGTCTTCTCAAGTTCAATTAAATCTTTGTCGAGTTTTTTGGGTCTAAAAATCACATTTTCTTTTGGTGGAATGGGACGAAGATTATTTTGCCTGAGGACTTCTTTTATTACTTTACTTCCAAGTTGAACTGCGGAGAAATCTTTAAGACTTCCTCCAAATTTTCCAATAGCTGTTCTCATTCCGCCAGCAACTACTATTTCATCGGTGTTCATTCTGATTCCACAAGTCAAATAATTAATACTAACATTAAATGAAGGTTTACCTTAAGATCTTTTTCAACGACAGCACAAGAGAATGAAAAATTGATCATAGGACGTTGTAACATTAAGTTCAAAATAGAGATATATCTGCGTTTTTATGGTATCTTTGAACTTTTAATCCGAAAAACTTTTTCAATTGATAATGTTTACTGTAGATTTATTAGGAGAACAGAATCTTTTGAAAAAAGATCAGTTTTTTAAAAAATATGAAAAAACTATTCTACAATGGGTGAAAGATAATAAAAATCGACTTATTGAAGGTAGAAAGAATTATTCATGGAATGATAAAGAACCTAAAGAATGTTTGATAGAACGAAGTAAATTATCAAATGCTATTATTCAATCTCGAATCGACAACTCGGGTGGGGTTGATTTAGAAACTCTTGATACAATTTTGTTGTGGAGTGGTTTCTCAAAATTTCCTTTAAGAGATAATGATATTGTTTTGGAACTTACACGAAAAATTTTTAAGTTATTAGATAATGAACAAATTTCTGCTGCTATCGAATTGCTTTTAGAAATTAAAGGTATTGAAATTGCTCAGGCTTCAAGAATAGTTGGACTTTTTGATCAACAGAGATTTTGTATCTATGATAATATTGTAGGGCAAGCTTTAAAAAATCTTCAATTTACTGAGAAACCAGTTTTACAATGTCCGCCTGGTCCTAAAGAACCGGGAGATATATGTTCAGAAGCTCGATGGGGGGAAAATTATCAAAGATTAATTTGGACTCTAGAAATAATTAGAGATTATCTTCATTCTGAAGGATACCCTTTTGGCGTCGCAGATATAGAAATGGCATTGTTTATGATGGGGAAAAATAAAAAATAGATTCAAGCAATAAAATTATTGATTAATCTTCTCTCCATTTGAACATCCGAATTGCTGCAAGAAAAATAATTATCGTTATTACAGTGACTACTGCCAGATCTATAATAGCTCCATTATAATTACCATAAACCATTATATTGTTTAATCCTTCGATGATGTAATATAAAGGTAGAACATGTGCAATATTTTGCAGGTACTGTGGCATACTACTAATTGGGAAAAAAGTGCCAGCAAGAAACATCATTGGAAAAGTAATTATATTTCCGATTATTCCTGCAGTTTCAGGGTTTTTAGTTATTGTTCCAACAAGCATTCCTAATGAAGAAAACAGCATAGGACCCAAAATAAGGAAAGGAATAAGCCAAAAAGTTAATTCAATGTGAGCATCAAAAACAAAAATACCTGTTAAAGCCATTAAAAGAAAACTAGCAACAGTCAACGTAATGTACCATATTATTTTTGATATTAGCCACTCCATTTTGGTGAGAGGTGTTAAACTTAATTGTTTGAAAAGTTTTGTTTTCTTATATTCTGACGATATATTAACTAGAGAGAACATGGGGCTTACTAGTATAGAAAAACCTATCAACCCTGGAATTAGAAAATCAACATATTTCGTTTGTGCGGTATTAACTGTCGTTGAAGTTATTCCGATTATTGGGCTCGCATTTGGATTGTAATATTTAAGATTAAAGAAAGTTATCACACCATAGACTGTTCCGCTTACGATACCACTAGTACTTGCCGTAGGATTTCCATAAACTGTTAAATTAACGGGTTGCCCAGCCAAATAGGATGAAGAAAAGCCACTAGGGATAATTATCCCATCCGATGCTGAATGTTCTGCAAGAAAATTAGAAAAATCTTCTGATGCATTTACTGGAATAAGTAAAACAGTTTCAGTATTATTTAATGAATTCAAGAATTGGTTTGCTATATCCATTTGAGGACTAGAAAAGGGACCAATATCTTGATTTTGAATATAAACTTCTACGGCTCCAGAAGAGTTACCGGAAAAAATAGCCCCAAAAATAAGAATAAGCATAACTGGAAAAATAAGACCGAAAAAAAGTCCAATTTTTTTCGGGTATTATTTCACCATGTTCATCAATAATTCCACTTACAAGCTTAATGAAGACATCATCTAAACTATCACGATGAGTATGAATTTCACCCCAATCTAATTTTGACTGTTCAGCAGCTGCCAAAGCTGCTAAGGCGTCAATTTTCTGTTTAAGAGGTATACTCACAACACCTTTAATGTAGTCAACTTGTAGCTCTGTATTTTTAGATATGTAATCTGCTAGTTTTCTGCTTCCCTGGATCTCAAGTCTTTCTCCTGAACCGTGTTGCTCAATTATTTCGTCAGAAGTACCCATAGCTACAACCTGACCATGATTCATTATTGCAACTCTATCCGAAAGCTGCTGTGCTTCATCCAGATAATGGGTTGTCAAGATTATTGTTTTTCCCATTGCTTTAAATCCTTTAATAACATCCCAAATTGCTCTTCTAGCATTTGGATCTAATCCGGTTGTTGGTTCATCCAAAAAAAGAAGTTCAGGTGAATTAACTAAAGCCAGTGCAAGACCTGTCTTTTGTTTTTGTCCTCCTGAGAGATTCTCAAAAAGAATATTTGCAGAATCTTCAAGTAGAACGTTTTTTAATAGTTGATCTGGGTCTGTCTTAATTCCGAAAAGATCTGAATAATAAATTATGGCTTCTTTTGGGGAAGCTTTTTCAAAAAAGGTGAAATCTTGAGGTATTACACCAATTTTTTTGTGTAATTTATGACCGTCTTTCCATGGATCTAAACCTAATACTTTTACATTTCCTTCATCTCTCTTCCTTAAACCTTCCATAATTTCTATTGCAGTTGTTTTACCTGCACCGTTTGGTCCAAGAAGAGCAAAAATTTCTCCGGGATTAACAGAAAAAGTTATTCCGTCAACAGCTTTTATTTCATTGTAATATTTTTTTAAGGATGAAACTTCAATTGGTTTCATAAGATGCACCTCTTAAATTAAATTATTCTAAGGCGTTAAGGGATGTATTTTACATTGATTTCATTCTACTGAATTTTACAGTAGGTAATATTATTTGCGGATTCATTGCCATTCATAAATTAAAGTATAGAAGTAAAATAACAAAATTACATCAATTAAATGTTATTTTCTATAGTTTTTTCCATCGCCTCTAACATTTGATTAAAAAGTTTTTCAAAGAATATTTCCTTAAGCGAAGAACCGTTTCCGATACCTGGACATTTTTTTGTGAATGAAAAAGTGTACCTATTATTTCCCATATTTTCAAGAGGAAATGGATAGAACCTGCAAATTAATGGTCTTATTTCATATATTGTACATAAATTGTTTTTTAGAAAAAAGCAACTTCCCGATTTAGTCTTTTTTAGTTCATAAATATAAGGTTCAGAGGAAGTAGATTTTTCAGCAAATTCGGTATAATTCAGTAAAGTTTCTTTTGATATTCGATTGATATCTGACCTTAAAAGAAGAATATGTCGATTTTTTTCTTCAGTATTACCACAACATTTACCACATTGAGTACATTTAAACCGAATATTATAACTAAATTTTTAACTTATTCAGTTTGTCGCCATGTATGGCCACATGAAACACAACGGAAAAAAGTTGCTTGTGAATTATCTTCCGAGCCTAAATTTAATGTCCAAGTTTCAGCTTTTTTACAATTGCATTTGTAACAATCTGCATCCACTCTTGGTAGGGTTCTTAACTTTAATGTTTTCTTATCTAGTATTACGATTCCTTCAGGATTAGCATTTTTAGATTTAGATTGGTCAGTTGAAGATTCTTTTCCTATTTCTTCTTCTGAAGTTTTATATTTCTTTTTACATTTTTGACAATAAAGTCTCTTTTTTCCATGAGAATCATAAGTTAATCGAGTACCACATTTTGAACAAAAATCCATCGACCCACTTTTCCTAATCTAATTTTTGAGATTACGAGAATATCCCCCTATATAAGAGTAACTAAAGAAAATCATATCCTAATTACAGAATATTTTTACATTTTAACTTTTCAAAAAGAATCTCCAAAATAATTTTGAAGACTGTAAGTCAATTGATTAATATTCAACTTTTCTGGGTAATCTTTTCGCTTGTTCAATCCATTCGCCGACTTGATTTATCGAAGGCAATTTTTTTACGAGTAATTTTTCTTCGTTAATTTTAATGAGCGTTGAATGCAGATTTTCTGCATTTCTTCTACTAAGTTCTACTACAGTATTAACTCCAGCTTCTTTTAACAAATCGGAATAATCTTGTCCTACTCCATTTATTCTTAAAAGATCAGCAATGTTTACCCATTCTAAAATTAATTTTTCAGAAATTTCCGTTTTTTCAGCAAGTTGTTTTCTACTACTTGGTGAGGATCCGGATGAAAGTAAACCATCAGTTGTCATAATTCCTTGATCTTTCAATTTTTTACCATAAGTTGAACCTATCCCTTGAATTTCTTCGATATCCATTAGCGCTTTTGATGTTGAGATTATTTTTTCTTGCTTCTTTTCTATAGTTTCAGGTTTCTGTTCAACTTTGACAATTACTTCTTTTTGTCCTCGAGTTTTTTTGTATACCATCATTGCAATACTGAATATTATCCAAATTATTATTCCGTAAATGACTCCATTGATTATTCCTTCTGCCAATGATGCATAATCTGTTTGGGTTACATCAGGGATATACTCTTGGACAATCCAGTCACCTAAAGGTAGATGAATACCTACTAGACTAAGTAATACAAACATGATAAATACAATTACAAATATTATTGCTCCAATCATATTTCCCAATCCTTTTCCGGTGTTAGAAAATGTTTGGAGTGATATTTCAGATTTTTCATTCTATAGTCAAAAAATTGCATAAATTATCATATCAAATAATTTACAATCCAAAAAAAGTAAAGATTTAATCAATTTTTTCCGTAGCAGTATTATTACACCCAAAATGATTCGGTCCACAACAGTTATTAGAATAATTTTAATTGTTGTGTATTCTAGAAATTGTTTCTAATTAAATTTATTTAATACAATAATTTTCTGTTTTAGAAAAAAATTTTTCAAATTTCATAAAAAAATGTCATCAAATATATTGTAAGAAAAGATTCACATCCATCAGAAATAAGAAAAAAATCATCGAAGCCATATTAATCACAACTTGTTTAACCAAGAATTTTCTATTTGGTGTCCGCCAAAGAAGACTGCTTATTGATGCTATTAATGGGAAGATAGAAAAAGCTGCAAATGGAACCAAATCAACTATCTTATTTTCAATTCCAGAAAAAAGCAGAAAAAGAATCGAAATGGTTACTGCCAAAAGCATCGCATTCAACATCAGGTAATTCAACTGTTATAATAAAAAATAGACCATAGCAACTTAGAGGAAAAATAAACATATAAAATAATGAATTTAAAGTTCCTGAAGATACAAAATATCCAATTCCTAGCATAAAAAATCCAACAGCTAACATAGTAGCTATTTCAACTAAACCTCTATAAGCAAATTTTAAAGGAGGAGCAGTGTAAAACCAGCCTAAAAGACCCCCCAGTACACCAAATATGAAAAACCAAACTGAATACCCATAGACAATTATGAAGACTAGATTTAATATTATTGAAAAACAAATGAGGGTTAAAGCAAAAGTTAGAGCTATTGATTCATATTCTGGATGTTCAACGAGGACCTTGCTTCCTCCTCAAAAATTTGTTTTTACAGAATTTCTATCTGAAATTCTATCAAAGTAGTCATTGCTAAAAGATACTGATAAATGAGCGGTTCCAAAAATCATGTATCCCAAAAGAAATTTGTTTAAATCAAACATTGCTCCTCCAAGAAGAGCTAACATGAAACCTAACAAATAAAGCATAAAACCTGGAATAAGAAAATGAAGTCTAGCAAGTTGTAAAAAGAGTTTTAGTTGCAAATTTGGTATCAATTACTTATAAGATGTAAAGATTCTAATTAAATTTTTAAAAGCAAATGTTTTCATAAAACATATTATATTTGGTTAAGTTAATTAAAAAATAGAATAATTGGAGACATTAGAATATTTAAAAGTAAGGGGTCTTGAAGCTGCCGTATAGTTTCGTTTATGATTTAAATAAGATCACTCAAACAAAATTTAATCAATTAATTGAAACAGCATATAAAACTGGAGTAACCAAAATCCTTACCGTTAATGCTAAGAATCTAGTAAAACTTTTCAAACTTGACAAAATGACCGGACTAAATTTAGCTGAAGCTATTACTCTTGTTGAAGATTTTATTCAAGTTCAGAACGAAAATAATTTACAAAGAGAAAGATTTGAAAAAGCACAAACGAAGGCTTTACTTATTCCTCATTGTGCCAGAACTCATATGGATCGCAAATGTATGGCCGATTTTGATCCCGAAATC
>JARRMA010000242.1:0-4584 GCA_037386505.1 Candidatus Bathyarchaeota archaeon | reverse complement strand
TTTACAAAAAACAGTTACGAACAATCCTCAATCGTCCCAACACATTCAACTATTTGGTATCACACAGAATCCTGGCTAAGCTTGGGCTTAAGTTATATCGCGTTATTTTTCGGTCTTTTAGGAATAATAAGCGATAAAAAAGGATCAAGATGGAAATTGTCTGACTTTATTAAAATAGAAATAGTGGAAGACCAACAAAACGAATGCTAGATAACAAGTGAACCCAAATGCGCGCGCGTTTTTGTGTGAGAGTATTGGATAATCTTTCCACTGGAGATAAGGCTAATTTAGCTGCTTTCAAACAGTCAGAAGTTGGTGGTAAGGTGTTTAATGTTTGTACTGGTGAAGCGAGTTCGGTGAACAATATTTTTGAGACTCTGCAAAAGGTTACAGGAAAATCTTCTATCAAACCTAATTTCGAGACGGACAGGATTGGAGACATTAAACATAGTTTTGGAAATAATTCAAAGGCTAGGGAATTGTTAGGTTTTGAAGCAAAAGTTGCGCTACAGAAAGGTCTAACTGATCTTTTAGATTGATATGTAACCTACTAGGTTGAGAATCTGCGCGCGTGCATGTTATAGTCCGGTTATTGTTTTTTCGATTGTTAGGGATAGTCTATCTCCAACTTTGAAGCCGCTTTTTTCATATTGGTCTAATGTGATTTTGATTATTGTGGCAAAGTTTCCCATGATTTGTTTTGTCATGACATTGCCAAAATTTTTCATCACGTCGTTTATTGATGTGAATGTTGCCATTTGGGGGGTTGTTTGGTTTTTTTGGGGTCCTCTAACATCTGATGGGTCTTTTAGGGTAATCAGAATGAATGGTGATCCGTCTGGTGTAGATTTTATTTCAGTAACTACGTATTCTTTAGTTAAAACCATGTTTCAGTATCTCAGAAAGGTAACAACTCAGCATCATTTTTATTTGTTGGGTTTTAGAGCATTATGATGATGGTGTGCGAAATCACCAAGAATATATCCAGGATAATACCAGGTACTAGTGATAGAAAAAACACATATCCTTAAGATTACTTAAATTTTGGTGGTGAATTGTATTGAATGCACATCATAGAGAATTTGAAAAAGAATTTCAAACAGAAATTAAAGTAAATGGCAAAAAATTGCCTTTGAACCATTTTATTCAAGAGACAGTTGGTAACATGATTGTCGGACTTTTGAAGACATTAAAAGAAGTTAATGAACCCGAAAATTCGATTGAAATTAAAATCAAAAAGATGAAACAAACTAAAACAGTAGATGCTCACACCTACCCTTAATCTCCAAAAATAACTAATAAATTAATAACAGAAAATTGGATTGGTCAGTCGTTAAAGAAGTTCTCATTAGAATGAGGATAACTAATTGAAATTGAGTTTGTCTAATGGTGTTTTTTCAGATTATTCTTTAACTGATAATTTAAGTTATGTGAAAAAGCTAGGTTTTGAAAATATAGAGTTCAATATGAAGACTGTGGAGCAAGGAGACGAAAAATCGGTCTATAAAATAAAACGTCTTCTTGAAAAACACAAATTGAATTGTCTAACTCTACATTCTGCAACATTTCCAGTAACAGACGAAATTGAAATACCAAAGGCAATTTACTTTGGAAAAGTTTCAGCAAATTTCGCAAATATTCTGTCAGCACCAATGATGATAATTCACTCTAACGTCTCGAGAAAAGTTCTCGAATTACAGCGAAAACGATTCTTGTATTTGATGTTAAATGAAATCCAGTCATATGCAAAGGATTTGAACATAAGATTGTCATTAGAGAATTTATCTGAACTATCAAAAAGTATTGGAAAAAATTCAGTTGAGTTGGAAGAGATATTGAGTGTAGTTGATGGTGACAACATTGGCATAACATTGGATTTTTGTCATGGAGAAACAACTGGACAAACTTTGAATCTGGTTGAAAAATATAAAAACAGATTGTCTAATGTTCATATTAGTAATGAGGGACATAGGGCTCTCGAATCCGAAACACCAAATCTAAAACAGTTTCTTATGAAACTTCATGATTTTAGATATGCCGGACCATTAACTATCGAATTAAAACCAAAATGTAACCCAGAACACATTCTAAAAACAAAATCAACTCTTACAAATCTTTGCAAGGAACTACAGATAACCATTGATTGAGCGTAGCGTATGATTTTACCTTGAAGATAAACTACCCATCACATTTGGACGTTTTTTTCCCTTCGGATTTGATACGCGCACATATAACACAAAAATCATAAATTGAAAAATGATCGGTTCTCTAGAGGAGGGGAAAAAAGTAATATCTCTCCTAAATGCGCGCGCAGCATTATTTGTAAGTATATTTCTTATAAATTTTATATATCAAATGTCGGAGGAGTCAAAAAAATGATGATATCGGATCGAATGCTGTGCGCATATTTCTAAGTGTGTTTTGATTAAATTGTGAATTGTTTTCCAGTTACTCCACAAACAGGAATTATCTTAATCTCTTGTGATTTGAGATTTATTATTCTTGCTTCAAATATTGGAGTATATATTAGTGCTTGAGAAGTGATTTCAAAGTGTTCATCGATAATTTGGTCAATATCTTCTGGTGGTTTTTTTATTGTTTTTCTTAGGATTTCGGGTATGGATACATCTAAATGTCTCACAAGAACATTGTCTGAATTTAAAAAATCTATGGGATTGGTTTCAGTTTTAGACGAAGGAATTTGTTTTGGGTTTATTGATCTTCCTTTTCTGTCAAATGCAAGTCTTTTTGAAGACTCGTCAATGACATGTTCTTTTGCTGTAATCCTGACTAGGTGATATTTAATGTTAAGTATGGCAAAACACTCGTAGATAAGATTGATTGAATCGCATTCAATTTCGTAGGGTTTTGGTTTTTTAAAGAACATTTTTGAAAAAGCTTTGAGGCTATGTTTGTCTATGAACTTCTTTATTTCTTTATAATCCGTGTCAACTTTGTTTACTATAACCACAGTTTTCATGGGTTTTTGTATTTTCGGTGTGGTGATAGTTGCTAGGGTTGACATATAATCACTTTAAAATTTTTAGTAGTAGTTTTTAATTGATGACTTATAGCGTTTATGAATTGGAAATTTTTATTCATCTTCCAAACTTATTCAACTCAGGATTGCTTGTGAATGCCGATGTAGGATTAAATATTGGAAAATCTGTTCAAAAGTACATGGGGATATGATATCTGTGGAATATTTTTAAGTGGTTTCCATAGTGGAAATGTATAGAATTCTATTTCCTCGTAGTATCACTTTTCCATATTTTGCAGTTAACTTACTTTCCACGCTCTCCACAGCGTTTTCAAGTACTATATTCCAGTAGTTGTCGATACTTACAAGTTTGCCACTATATTGCAAACCTTTTCTCAAACCGATTACTACATTCTTATTCAACATCTTCGAGAGGTCATTTGACATGCATCTACTTCCAACAAATATCAAGCATCATCAGACAAGGAAAAAATGTTATTAAAACATATGGGACATAAAAGTTGAGCGCGTACATATTTAAACACATAATACACTATCCTTATATACTACTAATCACATAGTAGTATATAAGAATAAGCAATAATAAGGTGAATGAAAATGACACAAAAAATAACGCTTGAAGGCACACTGAGGCAATTTGCTTATTGGAAATATATCTAGTGCGATGGCGCGAATAAAAATTTTAAATAATAATATTTGTGTGGTTCGTAATTAAATGGGTAGAATTACTGTAATACTCTCGGATGAACTAGAAAAATCACTAAGATTAAAGACAATTGAGAGATTTGGGGGTAGAAAGGGGGATCTGTCAAGAGCTGTCGAAGAAGCAATACAAACATGGATATCTAAAGAAAAATAGAAGTTTTTCCAAAAAACGACTAGCTGCGCGCGCTGTAAGACATGCGCGTATAACCACACTACAACTTAGCTTTCAACAAGTATATTCGGGGTTTTTGTCTTTGTATGTTAAAAACAATTATAGAATGAATAAGTTAAAACGATTTAGTGGGGGTGAATGTGAATGCTGCATTTACAAATCTACAAGTCATTGTTGGCAGCAGTGTTCACTTAATCGTTGGAAAACGAATTCTTGTTAAGAAAAAAGGAAGATTGAGAGGTGAAACATGACTTTGAAACATAAAACTATCCAAATAGAGAGGGTGCCAGAGACCGGTGAACCTGCAACATGGAGAGCTTTCAATGAAAGATTAAACGATTTAGCAGACCAAGGATATTTTGTATCATTTACATCGGATACTTACATTCTATTGAGCAGGAAGATAGCTGCGACTAGAAGGGAAGAATAAACTAAAATGCGCGCGCATCAATGTTTTAAGGCTCTTGTGGATTTGATTTTTGCGCGCGCGCATCCCTCATAAGACTCTTCGAAACAAAATCTATAGACAATTAACAGAAAACGCTTCCACGAAGCGCGCGCGATTATCTGTTTGAAAAATATCAAAATAATTTTATAATATCTTAATGCAAATTATTAGTGATGAATTTGTTAAGACTCAACAAGTTTTATTTTTTTATGGTTGCTGTAAGTGCTTTTTTTCTCTTTTCACAAGTTTGGGCTCATA
>JARRMA010000241.1:0-2856 GCA_037386505.1 Candidatus Bathyarchaeota archaeon | reverse complement strand
GGGGTTGAACTTGTTGGATGCAACACCCCAAAAGCAGATGCTGAAATCTTAGCACTCCTGATATCGTCCCTAAAAAAGTTTGAAATGTAATTTGTGTCTGAGTCTCGGATTTTGTATCATAAACTGTTAAAGGATTCTTTAATGATGAGTCTACAAAAATAACGTAATCTATTTCTGTAAGTTTTCCGTATTCAACTGTTTTTTCAAAATTTCTCTCTTTTATTTCTATTGAAGCAATGATTCCTAAATCACGAAGAGTTTGGGCTACTTCAACAGCTTCACTGATGAGATTTGATGCAATAATTACTTTTGTTTTTGTTCTATTTGGAAATTTGAAACCTTGTGCTAAAAGAGCTTGGATAAGTTTTCCTATTTCTAGTGCAAAACCTGTTGCAGGTAATTGAAGTTTTCCGAATTTTTCAATGAAATTATCATATCTTCCTCCACTACCTATAGGAAGACCGAGATTTGGGATAGATGCTTCAAAAACCATTCCTGTGTAATAATCGATCTTTTTTGTTAATGAAAAATCGAAGAAGACTTTGTCTTCGATTTTAAATTCTACAAGCATTTCTTGAAGATCTATTAAGTTTGTTAGTTGTTTGTTTACTTTTTCATATTTTGAACCATTAAGAGAAATAGAAGATACTTCATTTAATTTTCTACATCTAGAGAGTTCAAGAAAAACATCTCGTAGATTTGAAGGAAAATTGTTTTGTTCCATGAAGTTTTTTAAACCCACAAAATCTCTGCATGCTAGAATATTATGAATAGAGATTTTTTGTTGGTCATTCAATTCTGTTACATTTAGAAGATTTTTGAGGAGGCTTGCGTGACCTAAATCAATTCTTATTTCAGTTAAACCAATCTTTTTTAGGGACGATATCAGGAGTGCTAAGATTTCAGCATCTGCTTTTGGGGTGTTGCATCCAACAAGTTCAACCCCTGCTTGACAGAATTCTCTTTCTCTTTTCAGGTATGATTGGCTATATCTAAAAACATTGTTAATATAAAATAAGCGAATTGGTTCTGGTGCAGATTGCATTCTTGTTGTCACAATTCGGGCAACTGGTGCTGTCATTTCTGGGCGTAGTGCTAATAGTTTTCCATCAAAATCTTGGAACTTAAACATAGCTTCAACAAGTTCTGATCCCACACCAGTCGATAGTGTTTCTACAAATTCGATGGTAGGAGATCGAACTTCATTGTAGTTCCATAGTTTAAAATTTTCTTTTAATTGATTTTCAACATAGTAGTATTCTGTGACTTCGTTAGGTAAAATATCTCGTGTTCCCTTGGGTGTGTGTAGTCGTGTGAATTTTATTCCTCCTATTCATCTGTTTCGACCTCTGTGGGTAAATAGTGGGTTGAAACCCATATTCCGCACATCTTATATAAAGGTTTCCGGAAGAACTATTGGAGATCAAAAGATGCGGATGACTGAAATTGTAAGAGTTGATTCACGAGGAAGAATCACTATGCCATCATCCATTCGCGATGCAATAAAACTCTCAGAAGGAATGTTTGTAATGTTAATAGCCGATCTAGATAAAAAAGAACTACGAATTACCCCATTTGCTGATCCCGAAGCAAAATTGGTTGAATTAAGTATCACACTTTCAGATGTTCCAGGTGCTCTAGCAAAAGCGGCAAGTATACTAGCCGACCAAGAAGTTGATCTATTATCAAGCGAATCTCGAACTCTTCGAAGAGGAAAATCTGCAGAATGGATCGCAATAGCAGACGTTTCTAGATGTAATTGCACTTTGACTGAATTAGAGAAGAAAATAATCACTAATGGACCCGCCGAAAAAGTACAATTTCGAAGCTATTCCTAAAACGAACTTTATTTTAAATATCTGAAAAGATATTTTTCAGGACAGTGAATAAAACTATGGAAGATAGAGTATATGCGTTATTTGGAATATTTGGATCATTATTGCTTTATATTTCAATTGTAATTTCTCTTATTCTATCTACATGGTTTAGTTGGGAAAACAATGCATTAAGTGATCTTGGACATGCAGTAACAAGTGATGCTGCAGCAATATTCAATATGGGTTTGTTGCTTTCCGGTTTTCTACTTATGATTTACAGTGTAACAGTTTTTATAAAACATGCAAAATATAGTAGTTATTGTTTATTAATTTCAACCTTTTTTGTTCAGTTAGTTGCAACATTTAACGAGACTTACGGGCAAATTCACTTTGCAGTAGTAGTACCTCATTTTATAATGTTGAGTCTAACATCAATCGTTTATACTGTAGAGAGAAAGTCAACTTTTGCTTTTACTACATTCCTGATTGTTATGTTTTCTTGGCTAATTTATACTTTGGATATATTCAATGTTGGTATTGCCGTTCCAGAGACAATCTCAAAACTTGTGGTTCTTTGGATTATGTATTCTGCCATTAAAATATACAGAAGAAAAGAAATTCCTAATAAACTGTAATGCTTCTAGTTCCAGGTAGTTTTCTTATTTCGCTTAAAAGTTCAGATGGAATTTCTCCTTCAAGAATGAGAGTTAAATGTGGATGGCTACTTGTGCTTGGATCTTCCGCTAAAGCTTGTCGTATACTAAGACCATATTCTGATACTTTTTTTGTAACGTCTGCTATTATTCCTTTCTGATGGGCATTATCAGGAACAAAGATGATTACACTGAGATTAAATTCGCGGGCAACCTCTTGAAGTGAACAAACTTGTCGAAGATTCATGTAAATGTTCTTTAGTTCTGGTTTAGAAAGTATTGTTTGAACAGTACTATCAACTGCTCGGCGTTCAACTCCTACTTCTTTCCCGATTTGTGTGTGCGGTATTTCTATTCTTCCACTAACTACTTTCCCTTCTTCGTTG
>JARRMA010000240.1:0-2862 GCA_037386505.1 Candidatus Bathyarchaeota archaeon | reverse complement strand
TACTAAAAAAGCTAGATTCAACAAATAATAATTTTATAGGATTTTCCTTTTTTTAGATAGATATTTGGTTTGAAAAATTTGCTTTTTTAAAATGTTCAACAAATCATATAACTAAATAAATTTACCAAATTATTGGGTATTATTTTGCATAAAACTCATTTTACAGAAGCCATTTTTTCTTTTTTAGCGATACCCTGCATATTGATTATTGTTTTTTATCTTTTTGCCTGTTCAATTGCACCGATAGTTGATTTAAATAATCAAACTTTTAAAGTATTAATTACATTAACCGGAGGAATACCGACTCTATTTTTTTATTTTAAAAATCAAAATAATAATTAACAATCATTAGATTAAATCTGACTTTTTTGAAAAATTAAGGTTTTGTTCTACAGTTTTTGTACTAATCTGTTTCAAGTTTTGTCTGATGCTATTTTTATTGTTTGAAACTTTTCTTTTGTTTTAACCGATCCATTTGTTTTTTGGCTCGGGGGATTCTGAATGGAATTGGAGGTGAAAATTATATGAAAAAACTAGCGAGAGTAATTACTTTAATGATGTTGTCTTTGTTTGCTGTTTCGGTTGTTTTAAGTTCGGTTTATGCTGATCCTGTAGAGAAAGCTGATGGTTTTAATTGTCCTGTGTTGGGAGGTAAAGCTGGACAAAATGGAGTTCACCAAGGAATATCTCCAATAGCTGGAGGTTACTATACTCATGGTGGCCCCGATGTAAGTGTACCAACTCATGTTCCAAATGAAGGCTACCCATCAGTGGAAGGATCCTTTTTAATTCCAGGTGAAGTCGGTTACTCTGCCATCTGGGACAGAGCAAACGCACCTTAAAGTAAAATCTCAATAATCTTTAAACAGGTTCTTCAGGTAATCTGAAGATTAATTCCAAATTTTTTTCGTTCAAAATGTTATGTATTTTTATTTTACATTATTAAAGAAATGTTTATGAAGTATTAATACTTATTACATATATTGATTTCTGATGCCGAAAACAAAAAGTCGAGAAGAAAAAGTCATCATTATAACAATTTTGTCTATTATCTTAGTTTTTAGTTCAAGCCTAATTTATCCTGCAATATCTAAAAAACCAGAATTCAGGGGAAAAAGTGTAACAAGTAATGGAGCAATAAAAAGCAAAAATGATGTCAATATTTATTGGGATCAAAAAGGGACTCAAAGAGTTTCTGGTATTAATTGGGGTTCATTAACACCTGGAAATGAAAAAACAATTACATTATTTGTTGAAAATAATAACAAAGAACCGATTTTTCTAGATTTTATTGTATCTAATTGGAGTCCTTCAGAAATATCAAATTATTTAACATTAAATTGGGATTACGATGGAAGTATAATTGGGTTCAAAGAAAAAATTCAAATTAATTTCACCTTAACAGTATCTGAAAAAATAACATCAGAACAAAATTTCAATTTTGACATAACAATAATTTCAATACCTGACTTAACATAACTTTCAATAAATTCTCGACTGAAGTTATTTATGTTCTAAAAAGAATCGTATAGTTATGATTTCTCCATTATTAATTGGATCTTATGGCTTAATTGGGTTTATTGGATTAATTCTTTTATTAATAATTGGTATAATTGTAATTATTTTTGTTGCTAAACTTCTTATCTTTATTTTGCCTGCTGCAATTGTTGCTATAGTAGTATGGTGGTTAACGGGCGGAAACGAATTGTTGGCTGGAATATCATTTCTTGTTATATGCATAATATCAATTGCCAAAAGATGAAATGTTATTTTGTGATTGTTCTTGCTAGTAATTTTTGTTCACTCAAAAAATGATTTTATTGGATCCCATTATCCTTTAGGGTTCGATGTTTTGCTACATTTTAAATTATAGCAATCTGTTCGGGTCATTGATTCTAAATTATTATTTGCAATTCATAAGTTCTATAAATATTATTTTGACATAAATGTCGTTGTCTGAGAGGACAGTGTTTATATTTTGAATAGGTCAAAGTTGCAGATTTGCACTGAGATACTATGTAAGTTGGCTTCCAATGGTCCCATGAGTTTGGGAAATATTAGCGAAATACTTGATATAAAAGAAGCTTTTTTAATTAAACATCTGAAGTTACTCCAAGATTCTTCTCTTGTTATAAAAGAGAATTTTGGTGAAAACAAAATTTTTTTCACTTTAACAGAAAAAGGAATAGAAGTGCTCCAATTATTCGCTAACATATATAGCGTCCAGAATATTGATGTTAAAACAATAGCAATTCCAATCTAGAAAATCATTGTTCAACATTACTGGGAGAATACTTTCTTTCAGTGACTACTTTTTGTCTTTATTATGAGTTTTATTCTAATGTGCAACTATATGCTTTTGGACATTTTAGGCATTCTTTTGGGATATTTATTATATCTGAATTTCTTGCTAAAAAACCTACGAAAGCTCCACATTTTGAATATCCCTTCATTGTAATCACTTTTCATTATTTTGATTTTATATAATTCTTTAGAAATTAATATTGGTATATTGTTTGTTTTTGTCATTTTTTTCTAGAGAAATACCAATGGTAATTAGACTTTTGGTTATTATTATTAAATAATTTTCTTAGGTATATTTGGAATTCTTCTGTTGATCGTTTTTGGAAGATTTGTTCAATATCACTTGTTTCATTTTTTTCTGGTATGTTTCTTTTTAAATCGTTGTTTTTTTGGACACCAGAAAAGAGGAATGCATCCCAATTATCTTAAAACCCATTTAAAGAAAAGGATGAATAAACAATAAAACTCTGCAAACCCAAATGGGATCCAATAATAATTCAACTCGTTAATATTACATTAAATAATGGAAAAGAAGGCCAAAAAAACAACGATTTAAAA
>JARRMA010000239.1:0-2927 GCA_037386505.1 Candidatus Bathyarchaeota archaeon | reverse complement strand
TCTACACCCAAATAAAGCATGAAAGTTGAACAGGAAAATTTTTTCTTTTCAAGTTTTTCTGGAGAATACTTCTTAACATCATTAGGTTTAAACAGATTAGTCATCGCGTAACCAAAATCTGCGTTAACTATCACTTTATCAAAATCCATTCTTTCCCCGTCATCCAATTGAACTCCAGTGACCTTTTTTCCGGATGTAATAATTTTTTGAACAGTTTTTCCAGTAATTACAGCTCCATTTTCTTCTTCAACTACTTTAGCCATTGCTTTTGGTATTTGATTTAATCCTCCCATAACGTGGTATATACCACATTGATGTTCAACATAGGGAATCATTGTAAAAGAAGCTGGGCACTCCCATGGAGACATACCTAGATACTTGGACTGAAATGTGAAGCAGACTCTCAGTTTCTCTTCCTTGAAGTAATTTCCGAGGTTGTCAAAAATTGACCCCCTTGCAAAAAAAGAGGGCAGAGCCCCGAAGAGTTTTGGGGATAGAAAAGAGGTTATGCTCGAATAATCTCTGTATAAGTTTTGGATTATTTTTTCATATCTTTTTCCTTCTTTTGAATAGAATTTATCTAGACCAGTTTCGTTTCCTGGAAAATACTTGTTTATTTCAGCGCTCATTTTATCTTTATCACTACTGATTTGCATAGTTAGGTCTTCAAAGTTCAGGTGATACATAGGGTCAAGAAGTTTAAACTTCAGATAGTCTGTGCTTTTTCGATCACAGGACTCGAATATTTCATCAAGAACATATTTCATCATCAAAAAAGTTGGTCCAGTATCAAAAGTAAATCCATCAAGGTGGATTGGAGCACTTCTGCCCCCAACTTCATTTGCCATTTCTAATACGGTAACATCAAATCCCTGATGTGCCAATAGCATAGCAGAAGTCAATCCTCCAGGACCGGCTCCAACTATGCCTATTTTTCTGTTGTTTGGAATATTAGTTGTTTTTTGATTCATGGCCATCTCCAAAAATAATTTGTATCGATGTTACTTATTAATCTAAAAACATATTATTTTTATATGACATATGTCATATTTTATTTATTAGCAAGACCAAAAAGGCGAATAACAATGAGGGGGCAATAAATGCCGTATAGTTTCATCTATGACTTAAATAAAGTCTCACAAAATACAGTAAATCAATTACTTGAAACTGCCTACAAGACAGGCGTAACAAAGTTACTATCAACAAACGCGAAGAAATTGGTTAAGCTTTTCAAGCTTGATCAACTTACTGGATTAAATTTAGCTGAAGCCATAACGCTTGTCGAGGATTTTATTGAAGTTCAAAACGCAAATAATTTACAAAGGGAAAAGTTTGAAAAAGCTGAAAAAAAGGCTTTGCTTATTCCTCATTGTGCCCGGTTACATATGGATAGGAACTGTTTGGCAGATTTTGACCCTAATATCCCCAGCTACAAATGTAAGGGTTGTGAAGCCGACTGTCTTGTGAATAATGTAGTTAAAATTGCTACAGAAAGAGGTTATGATGTTTACGTTATTCCGGGAGGTTCATGTGCAGAAAAAATTCTACGAGATAATGAATACAAGGCGGTTGTGGGAATAGCATGTGGATCTGAACTGAAAATGGCTCTTGGGCTTTTGAAAAAATTGGATATACCTGGACAGGGAGTAATGTTAACAAAAAATGGTTGTTCAAACACAAAACTTGATTTAGAAAATCTGAAACAAGTATTATAAGAAATCAATCAATACTTTTAAAATGTGAAGAATTCATGATAATAGAAACCTTTGGGTATATTACTGTCTGTCTTGTCGTTTTTGTTTTAATGGAAGGAGTGGCTTGGTTTCTTCACAAATATGTAATGCATGGGTTTGGATGGTATTTACACAAGGATCATCATTATCCAAGAAAAGGTCGCTTTGAAAAAAACGATGCTTTTGCAGTATTCTTTAGTCTAATATCTTTTCTGTTCATATTAACTGGAATAATTACGGGTTTTTACTTCAACATAGCAGTTGGGATAGGAATTATTTTCTATGGAATAGGCTATTTTTTAGTTCATGACGTTTTCTACCACAAAAGAATAAAAATTAGATATCAACCAAAGAGCAATTACATTAAGCGAATTTTAAATGCTCATGGAATTCACCATGCGATGAGCACCGCAAAAACTGGAGTAAATTTTGGTTTTCTGTACGCTAGTAAAGAATACCAAATTTAAAAATCAGTTATGTGCCAAGCTAATCCCTGGTGCGCGCGCAAACAGGAGCAAGATGTGGAGAAGCACATAAGTTAAAATGGACTGACTTCGACCTCGAAGCAAGAACAGTTAGAATAACACCAGAAAAAGGAAGCAATCCAAGAATCTTCAAACTCTCAAACAAACTAATAAGTCGGATATTGACTCTAAAAACAAAAGGCAATGGTTGGATATTTTGTAAGCATCTCAGAACCCAAAGATGCGTATTCCAAAAACAGCGAGCAAACCTAAGTCGAAAACTTCAGAATCCGAGGTTGCAACAAATCCATTTCCATACATTCAGACACTGGAAAGCTACTATGGAATATCACAAAACCAAAGACATACTCCACGTAATGAGGTTGCTGGGACACAAAAACATCATGAATACTCTGAAGTATACACAACTGGTAGACTTCAAAGGTGACGATTACATTTCAAAAGCAACCAAAGACAGCGAAAAAGCACGCAAACTGATAGAGAATGGGTTCGAATTTGTCTGCACTACACCTGATGAAACCATGCTATTTCGGAAGCGGAAATAACCATTAAAAAAGAAATTAAAGTGGACATGGTGAATTAAAAAGTGGGCCTGGAGAGATTTGAACTCTCGACCTTTCGGTTATCAGCCGAACGCTCCAGCCGTACTGAGCTACAAGCCCATCTAGACAAACCAATAAAATCGTACATTTATTAAAGCATTTACCTT
>JARRMA010000238.1:0-2929 GCA_037386505.1 Candidatus Bathyarchaeota archaeon | reverse complement strand
TGCAGCAAGTTTAAGAACAGAATCCCATCCTAAACCCAATTCAAATTACATCCATTTTTAAACATTTTATGCTGTTTTTGTAATTGCTCCACATACAGCTCCATGAGATGAAATTATACGAAGTTCATATTCAATATTTTCTGTCCATCCAACATTAGTTAAGTTGATTATTCCCTGACTTCTTGTCGGATAATTACTTTCCTCAGGTTTAATAGAAAATGTTCGGTTAAAACTAACTCCTAAAATATTAACTTCTTTCGCTATTACATTAGTTATTCTGTTCTTATTTTCTAAAAACAAGACCACACTATTATTTTCTGAACCTGAAATTCCATTGAATTCTACATTATTGATTGTAAGCTCTTCCCATGTTGGTTCAAATCTATTTTGGTCATACTCAATTGCAAGAAAAAATACTCCCAAAGAATGTACAACCAATCCAACAACTAGAAGAAGTATTCCAAAACTAGATTTCTCCATAAGTTCTGGTCTTAAATTTCATATATTTTAGATTTATTTACTTAAAATATGAATAAACAATAAGCAAACAAACCAAATAAACGCTAGAATTTAAATCCCAAACCAAAGCTCAAGCTTGTAATTGATTTCAAGTATCTTTTATGCTCTTCTTGTCTTAATTTGAAATTCATAAATGCTATTTGTTTTTTTAACTTGTTTTCTAATAGCGGATAAATTCATAGAATAGTTGAAAAAAATGTATCCGAATATGATAAATTTGAATTTTTTCAAAGTAATTGCATTAGCAGTTCTTGTAATTTTTATAGCAGGAGTGTTTTTAGCTGAGCAGCATGAACCAGAACGTCTACTTTGGGATGATGGATTTTATATTGAAAATGTTATTTGGAACGAAACTAATGGTCAAATGAAGGCAATTGTTAGAAATTTTGGAATTAATACTTATACTTTGAGTCAAATATATGTCAATGGAACGTTAGATAATGATTGTTTAGTTGTTCCAAAAGTTTTAGGTCCAGATCAAACAGCTGAAATCACACTGTCTAAAACATATACAGTTTTGCCTTGGCAGATATCTATTAGGGTCAGTTCTGACAACCACAGTGTTAGTCAAAGTTTTACGTTTATAGAATTCAAAATGTTAAGGGTATATTGGAACGAAACCACTTCTAAAATCAATGTTCTTGTAAGTAACACTGGAGATTATCCGGATGTCAACTTTGGGCAAATCTACATCAACGGAACACTAGATGAATCAGCGGTAGTCACTCAAAAAAATTTTCAAGATCAAAGTAGGCACCAAACATATGATATTTCACTATCTGGAAAATACGTGAAAAAACCCATAAAGATGCTGTTGAAAATTGTTACAGCAGATGGAAAGATCTTTGAATTAAAATCTCCCTTTATTGGAAGTATATCAATAGATTCAATAAAATGGTTTGAGAGCACTGGTGAAATAAAATTTCTAGTCTATACTCATTTGCTCGAGGGAGAAAAAGAAATAACTTTTGATGAGATTTACATTAATGGTACATTGGATGAGTCAGCAGTTGTCACTCGATTAACGACTGCCCAGATAGATGAGTTTCATTTAAGTGGCAACAACATATATGATGTAGCTTTGTCAGGAAGGTATGCGAGTTGTCCTTCTGAAGCAACCGTTAAAGTTGTAACTGATTTTGGAGAATTTTGTGAATCATATGACAATAATTTAGTGGGATAAAAGGAAAGATGGCAAATATGTTGGACGTTAAAATTTGGCAGAGAATTGATTCTTTCGGTTTGGTGTTAGGTTTTGTTTTATGTCATTTTGGTTTTTTAGCTATGAATTGGGAGTTTCTAGTTAACCATTCTGCACATGATCCACCTTTGCCTGAATGGTATTTGGGTGTGATAGTATTTTCGTTTGGAATAATTTCATCATTAATACTGGAAAATGGAAAAATGTTTAAACAAACACAAAACCGGATAAACATCAAGATCGTATTCTTAATAACAATAATATTAATGACGTTTTTTAGCTTGATCAATTATCCGCCTAATGGCATTATTTAGTCACAAATAACCTATAATTTAGATATTCAATAGTCATAATAGTCGTTTAGTGTTAAATTCTAATCACAAACCCAAACATTGAATAAAATTGAATGATTTTTGATACTGTTTTTTAATTCATAAAATATAACCCAAAAAAATCATAAAATTATAAAAATACTTTAATCAAAAATTGGGGAATTTTTGTGTTGTTACTTGAGATATATCTTGCAATTCAATTCATAATTCTTGGAACAATACTTTCTAGTCTTGTTTTCAAATGGAAAAAGAGGTACTTTATTCATGGATTCTCCATGTTTTTGGCAGTAGTTTTGTATTTAACATCTTTTGCGTTGATTCCAATTTGGTTTTTATTGACATTTTCTACCGCTGAAGTATTGGTTGTATTCTCTGAAAACTTTCTAGTTGTAGGAGTATCTGTAATTCATGCTCTTCTAGGAGTTGTCTTTGGGTTTTTTGCCGCGAGGATTCTTGATTCATGGCGTTTGCGCAATACTCAATTATGCATAAAAAACAAAAAGAAAATGAAGCATGCCATGGTAGTGTGGGGTCTATCCTTCGTCAGTGGTATTTTGCTTACATTTTTGCTAGGGAGATATATAGTCCTCAATTTCACATATTAAAGTTGATTACAAGATAATTAGAGTGAGAAGATTAAATTTTAGCCCAAACCTAAAATTCATTTTTTCTATTTTGATAATCAGAATATTTAGTTATAGAAAATATTATTTACATTAATTATTATTCAATTTAGCTGGAAATTATTAATGTCTGATCGTTTATCTGAAATATTTTGGGAAATACATAATGGTCTTCCAAGAGCAGGTCCTGGTGATAATGAGTCAACTCGTAGAGCATATTTAATGCTTAAGGACTTGCCAGAAAATCCGCGTAT
>JARRMA010000237.1:7821-10681 GCA_037386505.1 Candidatus Bathyarchaeota archaeon | reverse complement strand
TTTTTTGGATTGTATATGTGTAGGACATCCTGACAAAAAGGTTTATTAAGTCTTACTACACGTTATACTGATTGGCTGTTTCAAAATGGTAAGAAAAGAAACTCTCATTACAACCTCCGTAATTTGCCTCATCGCCTATACAATGTCTCTCTCATTCGTAAGCCAAGCTTTTCCTCAAGCTCAAAGCTCAACCACTTTATCAGCAGCAGGAAACATCCACATAGAAGCTTCACCAGGAATTGGAGTCTACAGCAACCAATATGGGACCTCTCCCTTAACTTCTCTAAATTGGGGAACCCTAGAACCCGGACAAGACCAATCAATTACTACCTACATAAAAAATGAAGGAAACACCCCAATAACATTAACTCTACAAACCTCAAGCTGGACACCCTCATCTGCTACTGACTATCTAACAGTAACCTGGGACTATAGTGGCCAACCAATAAATGTTGGACAAATCGCCGAGATCACCTTAACCTTAGATGTTGACTCAGACATCACTGGAATAACCGAGTTCAGCTTTGACATAACAATCTTAGCTACTGCCTAAACCACCTACTCTTCACCTTTTTCTTTCTTTTCGTTATTTTAAGCCATAGATTTTACATCCAAATAAAAATGAAAATCTTGTATCCAATTTTTGGCTGTTTCAGATGTTGTAATTAAATAACTGTTAAGTAGTCCATTTTCTTTTTTTAATTAAAATCTGTAATCGGGGAAGGTTGCTGTGAGTGACGCTGCGAAGCTGGCTAAAATTTCTACTAAAGGGGGTTTCAACCTTTTTTGGGGAGTAGCACTTTCCTCTGTTATTTCTGCAGTTGGAATAATGATTGTAGCCGGAATCCTCGAAGAAGGAGAATACGGTCTAGTAACAATCGCCATAACCGCTCCCACACTTATTTCCTTAATACGGGACTTAGGTGTAGATCAAGCAACCATAAAATATACCGCCCAATACAACCACCAAAACCAACCTGAAAAAATAAAAAATCTACTAACAGCAGGAATACTTTTCGAAATATTCATGGGTCTACTTCTTTCACTCTTTTCTTATCTAATCTCTGGATTTATTGCTTCCCAAATTTTTGATCGCCCAGAAATAGTTCTACTAATTCAAATAGCTTCTTTTATCATAATTGGGGATGCATTATTCAAAATTTCAAATTCTGCGTTCATTGGCTATGAAAAAATGCAATACCATGCTCTAATATTAATTGCTCAATCTCTTTTTAAAACAATTTTAATGATTGTACTTGTTCTTTCAGATTTTGGAGTTTTAGGGGCTGTTGTTGGTCAAACAGTAGCTTATATTATGGTGGGAATTTTTGGTATCACACTTCTATTTTTTAATATCTTTAGAAAATTAGAAATCAATACCATCAAACACGAAATAATATCTAATCTAAAAAGGATGTTTAGTTATGGTCTTCCTCTTTCTGGTGCAGCTATCCTATTTGGATTTATGACTCAATTTTACACTTTTTTAATTGCTATTTATCTTTCAGATCAGATTGTGGGCAACTATACTTTAGCTATTAATTTTGCAGTTCTTGTAGGTTTTTTTGTTCAGCCCGTTTCAATTATAATGTTTCCTGCTTTTTCAAAAATAGATGGACAAAAAGATCCAAAGACACTTCAGAATGTGTTTCGATTCTCTGTTAAATATGCTTCTTTGCTTATTGTTCCTGCAGCTTTTATGGTGATGGCTCTATCTCAACCTGCTGTAGCTACTTTGTTTCCAGGGAAATATGAATTTACGCCTCTTTTCCTGTCATTATATCTTATTCAATATTTGTTCACAGCGTTTGGAACCTTAATTTCTGACAATCTAATCAAGGGACAAGGAAGAACTGATTTAAACCTAAAATTAACTCTATTGAATACCCTCTTGGGAATAATACTTGGTTTAACCTTAATTCCTTTATATGGGGTTATAGGTTTAATTGCTTCAATTCTTTTTTCAGCAATTCCCTCTGCAATAATTTCTTTATGGTGGATCAAAAAACATTATGAAGCCACAATTAATTATCAATCTTCAATCAAGATTCTTTTAGCATCATCGGTTTCTGCAATATTTACCTATGCTATAGTGCTGTTTGTACCTGTTTCTAGTTGGATAATTTTAATCTTAGGTGCGTCAATCTTTTTTGTAACTTATCTTGTTGCTGCTCCATTGATTGGGGCAATTAACAAAGATGATACAGAAAATCTAAAAGAGATGCTCCGAGCTCTAGGTCCACTAGCTCGTATCCTTAATATTCACTTAAACTTAATCGAAAAACTTACCGAAATCTTCCAAAAATAATTATTTTATTCAATTACAATTAAGAGACTTAACAGAGCAACATATTCAATTGAAGCAACAATAACAGAAATGAAAAAAATTAAATTGTCATAATTCCAATTTTGTTAAATAAGGTAATATTTTTGAAAAAATGGTTGGCATCATTTGCGTCTCTATTAGTTATATGTATATTCATTGCTGTTGGATCAATTTTTTTAAGAATCTGGAGAGTACCATTTGTTCAAGTTGAGGTCCTTGGAATAAACAATTCGGCTATTCATTGGATTGGTTGGATCGGAGCATTATATCTTGCATTTGCTACCCCAATATATCCGATCATAAAAAGAAGATATCCTGTGCAGGTTAGTAAAGTTTTGAATTTTCATGTTTTAGGTAATTTGGTTGGTGTTTTATTTGTCTCTATTCATTTTGCGAATCATGTTACAAGGCCCGCTAGCAGTTATCCTGATTTAGGAACAGGGTTAGTGATTTACATAACAATGATTATTCTTTTGATAACGGGTTGGGTAATGGTTTCAGGATTGGCTAAAAAATTCTATAAAAGATTTCTTT
>JARRMA010000237.1:3962-7761 GCA_037386505.1 Candidatus Bathyarchaeota archaeon | reverse complement strand
GTTTCCTGAGGTTCTTTCGTGTACGCAAAACGGAATACATTATCATATATTGGGTGTGTTTTCTTTAGATGTTATCCTAGAGATGTTATCTGGTTGTAATTCTAAAATCAGGAAGATGAGCAAATTTTTTTGTTTTTCTTCCTTGATTATTGTTTTTATTGAAATTTATTAATGATTATTGCTGTTTCTATTTGATATCATAATGCAATATATTTGGTTGAGTGTTGAGTTATTTTTGATTTTAGATAGGTCTTTTTTTCAACGTTCCACTTTGTCTGTTGCCAAAGATCTTTTGGGCAAGGTTTTGGTTCATAACTCATCATTGGGGGTTACTTCTGGTCTGATTGTTGAAACTGAGGCTTATTTAGGTCCAGAGGATCAAGCTGCGCATAGTTCTGGAGGTAAACGAACAGCAAGAAATGAAGTTATGTTTCAAGAAAAAGGATACACTTATGTCTATTTCATTTACGGATTATATCATTGCTTTAACATAACAACTGGAAATGTTTCTGGTAAACCTGAAGCAGTTCTCATCAGAGCCATACAACCATTAGAAGGAGTAGATCTTATGTTCAGACGTCGATCAAAAATTAAGAAGATTGTTAATTTAGCTAATGGTCCCAGTAAATTATGCTTAGCTCTGGATATAACAAAAAAACACAATAAACACGACCTAACTGTTCCTCCTTTGTATCTTAAAGATGCTCCTTCCATTCCCGTCGAAAACATAATTCAGAAGACTAGAATTGGTATAGATTATTCTGGACAATGGAAAAACAAGCTCTGGAGATTCTATATCAAAGAAAATAAATATATTTCAAAAAAGTAAACCAAAATCATTATAGAAGTAGTAGTGGCTAAAATTTTGTGGACAACTACTTCTAATTTAGTTATTGCGTACGCACCGTGTACGCAATACGGGCTGTAATTTTTAAGATATCTAATAAATCTGATAAGCTAAATAGAAATTGGACTTAAGGGGAAGACTTCTATTGTTAGGTGATATTAAAGACGAACTCGTCTTCATTATTACTCTTCAATTTTTTCTTTTTATCCTAACTGGTTTAGATTTTATCGTGAACTACGAAGGAGTTCAAAACTACGGTCTAAATCCAGATATCAATTGGTTTTTACCTTATGGCATCGCCTTAAATGCAATCTGGATAGTGACAGGCTTTTTGGTTGTCTTTGCTTACCGCCTGGATCGTCCTAATCCATCTAAAGGTACTAGCGCCGCTATTTTCTTTACTGTCCTAGGGCAACACTTTTTTTGTTACTTGGATAGTCTCTGGTTCCTATTTGTTTACTTGACTAGGGGTAACTGGGGCTGGGCTTTTGATAATTGGAGGTGGCACATATTCTCTTGGGTCTTTGGTTATTTCGACCTATGGTGGTGTCTTGTATTAAACTTAATAGGGATTCCTTTAATTTTCTTATTATGGTATTTTCGTTATCAAGACTTTAAACCTTGGAAACATATCAAAGTACATTAAATTCTAACCTTTCCAAAATGAAACACTTAACCCTCTATCAAAAAATGCTCCATTAGTTAAGGTTTGGGGGTTAAGGTGCTGGGTCTGGAAAAGGGTATTGTATGTTCAAAGTTTACTACAAATTATGTTTAGTAAAATTTATTTTATCCGAAAATTCAAGTTAATGAGGTTGTATATCATGGGGATCTCGGTTTTATGGCTTGGTCATTCAAGTTTTCAAATTAAGGTTGATGGAAAAAATATTTACATCGATCCCTATAAGGGCAAATATGTTGATAGCGCAGATTTGATTCTAATAACTCATTCACATTTTGATCATTGTGATCTATCTAAGATTAAAAAAGTTCAAAAAAATGATACAATAATAATTGCTCCCAAAGCTTGCATAACTGAAACTGGAGTAACCATAAAGACACTTCAACCAGGAGAGAAATTTGTTTTCGAAGACATAACAGTGCAAGCTGTTGAAGCCTATAATGTTAAACGGTTTAGATCTCCTGGAGAACCTTTTCATCCAAAAGGATTAGGTGTTGGATATCTCATAACAATTAAAGATAAAACAATCTACCATGCAGGAGACACTGATTTTATTCCTGAAATGAAAAAACTCAAAAACAAGGTTAATGTAGCGTTGCTGCCAAGCGGAGATACCTACACCATGGATAACGAAGAGGCCGCAGAAGCAGCTTTAGCTATATCTCCTGAAATTGTGGTTCCGATGCATCGATGGAATAGCAATTCTGAAATGTTCAAAAAGAAAATAGAGTCTAAATCGAAAATCAAAGTTGTAATCCTTAAACCAGAAGAACAACTAGAAATAAAATAAAACAATAATATTAGAAATATTGTCAGTTAGAATCGTTTAGTTATTGACTATTCTTTCTAGAAATGAAATACTCAAACATAAATGATAGCAAACTAAGCAGACAGCAAAATCAAACCTATAACATGTTTTAAAAGAAATCTTCGCTTTGACTTTACCATCAAACATCATATTGTATCTTTAATTTGTTCCATAAAATTAGATTTGAGAAAAGCAATATTTGAAAGGATGCTTTGATTAGACAAAAAATTAGTAGAGAGATATCTGAAAATAAAAGATGAAAAAATCTGTTCACTATACACTGTGCATGAATATATTCAAGAGTATTTGCCTTTCTGCCTTTTATTTTTATAAAATTTAACGAAGCGGGTAGAATATGATAATGTTTTTGTGGGGCAAACATCGACACAATGACCACAACCGACGCATTTGAAGTCTTGAACGCTTTTACCGTATATTGCTTTACTTTTAATTTTAATAGACATAGGACAAGTCTCATCGCATCTGTTACATTGGATACATTTTGTATTATTAGTAATTATTTTCTGACCACCTAGCCTTGCTACTCCACTTAATACGGTTCCCAGAGGACAATAGTAACAGTAACCTCGGCCAATAAAGGCAATCCAGAAAAATAAAGTAAGCAAAAGCTCCCCAACAAGATATTTGTACGATTCAAGTTTCGTTATAACATTAATATCAGGTGTGATTGTTATTCCAAGTAAATACATTACCCAATATGCAATAAAGAATAATGCAATTCCCAGAAACAACCATCTAATAACATTCATAAACCGAACAGTTCGATGTTTGAGATTCCTTCTTTTCCCAAGCAAAGGAATTCCCGGATCAAAAACCTCTGCTGCAAACCCATTAAAAAGACAAATTGATGAACACTGCAATCGTCGCCCATAAAGCAGAGTTCCAATAAACACTACAAAACTAATTACGATAAAGAAACCTAAAGCCGACAGAATAGAATTGGCTCCCCATGAACTTACAGTGCTAATATAAAGCGAAGAGTTAGCGTCTAGTAATTGAAGAGGCGTAGTTGTCCATGGAAACGGCATAGCATAAAAATACAAATCAAAATTGTTAACAACTAATGGAATAACAATATGCACTGCTAAAGCTGAAATTATAAAACCAATAAGATTAGCTTTCCTCATAGTTGTCCTACTTGATGAACCTATAATCTTTATCGTCAAAAATGAACCGATTAGAATGAAAGCTGCCTTTATCCAATTCTCGTAGAACACCCAAACCCAATTAATAATTGAGGCAATATTTTGAGGAGCAGATCTTGCATATCCATAATTAAGCCCCGCTATTAAAATAGCGAGAAGAATATAAACTCCAAGAATAATTTTTAGTAATTTCAAATAAATTGAAGTCTTTTTTTCCATTTGAAATGATTCCTGTATCCTAACTAAAAATTATAATTATAAGCTTTTTCAGGATTTGAATCAACAATGTTAAAAAA
>JARRMA010000237.1:0-3923 GCA_037386505.1 Candidatus Bathyarchaeota archaeon | reverse complement strand
GAAAAAAATTGAAAAAAATGTAAAGTCGAAACAGTTCTTACTTTAATATTGCAATTTGATGAAAAAAATTATATAAAAAATGAAAAAAAGATTTTAAAGCATTGTAAAGATAACCGCAAATTTTTAGACTATACAAGTCTGCCTATAAGCTTTATTTTTTCTCTTTCAAGAACTTTTTTTCCATGAGGTGCCTTCTTAACTTCTTCAGTTAGATCTTTTCCTGCGCGGTGTCTATGCATATGATAACCGTCATACCAAAGTCGACTCTGCGAAAGATCATAGACTTTATCTTGAATAGTCACGTAAGCTGGCTTTCCATCTCTTCCGTTATATTCTTTAAGTTCTTTAACAGTAAATTTTTTGAGTTCAGTCAAAAACTATCACCTTCCCATAAGTGAATTCTTGCTTTGGTTTCTTACTTTAAACAAATATTCTTAAAAATTTTATTTCATTAAATAAAAAGTTAGTTGGTACAAAATTTAATCCATTAAGTTTTTAATGTTCAACAAAAAGTACAATTTGAAAATAAAATATTTCTAAGGAGGTGTATAGATGATTTTAGTAAGAAAATTAAATGGAAGAAAAATTGTAACTAGTGACGCTAAAGAAATTGGAGAAGTCGGCGGAGCATATGTTGACACTGAATCAATGAAAATTACTCATTTATCTGTAGATCTAAATGATGCAGCAATTGAACTTTTTGGCTATAAAAAACCTCGAATACCAATGATAGGAAGCGTAAGCGTTTGCCTACCAGTAACTACAATACAAAAAGTCGGAGACATAATAACACTTAACGCAGAATTTGAAGAATTACCCAGTCTTCCAATAGACCAATGCAAAATGTAGGATTTGCTTTCTCTTAATGAGTCAAATCCTAAAAAATTTCCCTTCTATTTATAATATGATTAATAGTCAACAGTAATATCACTTAAAACTGCCAAACGCCTTCGATTTAATTGTTTTAGAATGCCTTTACAAATACGCTTTATATGTCTTTTTAAATAAGAATTTATTATGAAGTTTAATTTTTCAAAAAACAGTATAGGTTTTGCTAAACAACCAGGAAAACGATCTACTAAAGATGTTCGGGTCTCTCAATATTTTGTTATCACTGAAATTGAACTTTTGTCTTTGGTTTTTTGTGTAATGCTTGATATTACAGAATATGTTTCTGCAGTCTTAACTATGCCACTAATTGGGGATGTATTTGATATTGTTGGAATAATATTTTGTATATTCATTTTCCGTTGGATAGGATTATTATCTTTAGTAGAATTATTGCCAGGAGCAGACATTTTCCCAATTTATATAATAACATGGTTAATCTGGTACTTTATGAAAAAAACAAAAAAACAAAGCATAGATATCCAAATTTAAAGCACCTATAAACGACATAACAAAAATCAAGTATTTTTAATAATTATTTAATAAATATTTGAATGAATAATTGCTATTTTTTATTTATTATATTATTTCTCCTAGGTATGGCGGTAAGAAAAACAGACATATGGGAAAGAAGAACTTAATGAGATTTATCTATCCATTTATCCCAACATTTATCTGAGCAGAATTGATATTGCCCAGGCTTAAGTAAGCAACCACATTGTTTACATTTCTTTTCTGACATAACATAATTCACAAAGTAGCTCTAATTGTTAATGATTTATCTGTTTTACTATTACAATAACAAACAACATTTTCTATATAATTGGTCCAAGAGTTAAAAATTAACTTTAAATTAAGAGTAAGCAAAAAAAGAGAAGAGAATTAGTTTTCCGTTTTTATCGGCATCTGAATATCGAAAAGTCTTGGATATTGTATGCGTATATCATTCCATCAATAAAAGCTACGTCTTCAAGTTGTGTCCACTGTGCTGTTTGGCCAATATGTTTTAAGAGAATACATAAGTCTCGGAGGTTGACTTTGTGGTCATTGTTTAAGTCGCAATATGGATTATACTTTATTCTTAGATATCTTATTCGGCTGTATTGTGAGGAACCATAAGCTCTTATTAATAATCTTAGATCTTTGCAGTCTACTGTGCCATCTCGATTTATATCTCCGCGAATTAAGTCGATTTTCCACATTTCAACTAGGGGTGCTCCTTCTCCTTCCCATAATAGACCTACGGTTGCAAAATCGAATTCTCCTCTTACCCTTATGTCCCATGATGGATAATCTTCATTCATTTCTCCAGTTAGTGATTCTAATTGTGCACCAATGATTCCTGGTTGTTGATCATCAGATGGTGGTGGCAAAGGTGGATAATTGTATGTGGGAAATCCTATTGCCTGAACTCCTTCTTCTGCACCATATAGAATTAATGTGGCTCTTCCATCTTCAAAGCTAAATTCTTTAATTCTACCGTCTTCAATTGTTTGCGCTGAAGTTCCAACTATCAGTAAACTTAATGTTAAAAGGCAAACAATTATACTACTAGATATTCTAAAATTTTTCATTATTTTCTTACCTGTTCTGTTCGATATGTAAATTTTATTCTAATAAGCTATATGGAACATTGTTCTATTTTTTGTAAGTTCAGTTTATAACAAGAAATTTTTTTCAAGCGATTAAATACCATTATCAATATTTTCCAATTATAAGACATCGTGTTCAAAATTGTATTATTATTTGAGTTTAAGATTCAAAATTTAACCAAAAATTGACGTAATATTAACCAAACTTTGATTGCTATTAAAATTTTAACTTAAATTTATTACAAATTTAATAGATTATATTATATACAGTAAATTTCTTTAATTTAATTAAGCAGCCTAAAGGCTAGAGGAAACGTTTTGAAAAAAATAATTATTACGCAAATTTATCAACCCCAATAGGTCAATCATGCTCTGCGTGTCATGATCCAGAAACAGGATTTACTGGACCAACCTCAGATCTTAATACTCATGGAGCAGTCTATGAAGGAGCAGTAAAACCAAGATTTAGTAACAGACATCCCCCTACTGCAGCATATGCAGGACAAAGTCCTCCATTATATTACAATGAAACACTGTTCCAATGGATAGGAGGAATGTTCTTTGACGGAAGAGCAACTGGCTGGACCCTTGGCGATCCTCTTGCAGAACAAGCACAAGCACCATTTCTTAATCCACTTGAACAAAACAATCAAAACTCAACAATCTTAGTAGAAAAAGTTCGACTTTCAAACTATTCAGATCTATTTGAACAAGTTTGGGGAAACGGATCACTAGACAATATTGAAGACGCATACGACAAAATTGGCAGATCAATAGCAGCCTACGAAAGATCTGACGAAGTAAATCCCTTTTCTTCAAAGTATGATTTCTACCTAAAAAGACAGACAGAATTAACTGAAACAGAAGCATTAGGACTTGAATTATTCAAAAACAAAGCAAACTGCGAAAGCTGCCACATAAGCGAACCAAATTCAAACGGTGAACCCCCTCTTTTTACAGATTTTTCATATCGAAATATTGGCATACCAAAAAATCCTGAAAACCCATTTTATTCTATGCCTCTAAAATGGAATCCCGACGGAGAAAACTATATTGATTACGGACTAGGGGGCTTTCTAAAAAACAATAGTTACCCCCCAGAAACCTATGAACCTAAATTAGGAGCACAAAAAGTTCCAACCCTTAGAAATGTCGATTTAAGACCTTATGAGCAATTCGTAAAATCTTATGGCCATAATGGTTACTTTAAAACCCTTGAAGATATCGTTCATTTCTATAACACAAGAGATGTAGAAGACTGGCCAGAACCAGAAGTCTCTGCCAACATGGATTCAATGTTTATGGGCAACTTAGGTTTAACATCAGAAGAGGAAGCCTCTCTGGTTGCTTTTTTAAAAACCCTAAGTGATGGATACGAAATAGAAACAATTTTTCCTTTAGAACTGATATTTTAAACTAGTGATTAAAGGACTATTTACTTAT
>JARRMA010000236.1:0-2939 GCA_037386505.1 Candidatus Bathyarchaeota archaeon | reverse complement strand
CTGCGATCTCTCGACGATGTAGAACTTATCAAACACGAACTTAACCTTGGTAATATTATTATTCTTAAAATCACTTCGCTTGCCGTAAAAAATGTCGAAGATGTCAAGAAAGCTGTTGACGAACTTTCCATTTTCACTCAATCTATCGGTGGAGACATCGCTAGTTTAGGAAAAGAACGAGTCGTAATAGTTCCAGACTCTATAAGAATATGGAGACCTGAAACAGTAGGTTCTAAAAAGACACCTACCGCAGCTTGATTGTTTCTAAAACTTCAGGAACCAGAGATTCTATACCATATTTTCTCTTGAATAAGTGAGCCATGCTTAAGCTCTTACTTTTTTCACCATGGAGTACAATTATTCTTTCAGGTTTTGGCCTTAATCTTTGAATATAATTAATTAGTTGTCTTCTGTCTGAATGTCCAGAAAATCCTCTTACAGATTCAACTTGCATCTCGACTTTTGTAACTTCCATCTTTCCGTTACTGCTTATTATAGGTACATCAGCTAAACCTTTCTGCACTCTTGAACCCATTGTTCCATCGATTTGATAACTAACAAAGATTATTGTATTACGTTTATCTCCAGCTAACCGTTTGAAATAATCGATCACTGGACCTCCTTCTAACATACCTGATGTTGCCAATATTATACATTGATCGCCGTCCACAATTTCTTCTCTTGCGCTAGGATGTTCAACAATAGTAAAGTAATCAGATTGGAATGGATTAATTCCCTCATAAAGAATACTATTTCTTACATTTTTAGCAAGATATTCTGGATATGCAGTATGAATTGCTGTTGCCTCAGAGATCATTCCTTCAACAAAAACTGGAGCCTCTTTTAGTACCCCTCTTTTCATATATTCATCAATGATTAACATTATTTCCTGGGCTCTTCCAACTGCAGGAACTGGAATCAAGACTTTACCTTGTCTATCCAATGTTTCATTAATTATTGTGGTTATTTTTTCTTCTGACTCTGCTCTTGTAGGCATCACATCAGATGAGGCACCATAAGTACTTTCAGTTATTATTGTCTCTACCCTTGGAAACATCGCTATTGCAGGCTCAAGAAGCATAGACTTACCAAACTTATAATCTCCAGTGTAAACTAAATTATGAAGTCCTTCACCTATGTGGAGATGAACAACTGATGAACCAAGAATATGTCCAGAATTATGAAGAGTAAGACGAATATCTGGAGCAATGTCTGTAACTGAACCATAACGTAAAGGAATTGTATGCATTACAGTATCTCTGACATCTTTCTGTCCATAGGGCGGCATTGTACCCTGTTTGCTTGCAACATCAAGATAATCTAACTGAAGTAAAGTCATAAGACTAGAAGTAGGCGCAGAACAATAAACTGGCCCATCATATCCATATTTGAAAAGAAATGGCAAAAACCCACAATGATCTAGATGAGCATGACTTATTACAATTGCATCTAAGGCATCTAAATCAAATTCAGGAATATCCAATCTGGGGTAAGCTACAATTGAGCTTGTAGATCCAGGATTTATACCACAATCCAATAATACATTACTTTCTCTAGTTGAAACAAGAATTGCCGATCTTCCTACTTGACGAAAGCCACCTAGAGCTGTTAACCGGACATCTCCTGCTTCATAGACTTTAGGTCTAAAGATTCGTTCACCTATAGACCGAAGAATTCTTTCTCGTTCTTTACTTTCAGAGTAAAGAAAATGTCTCATATGAGCAATAATTTTCGAAGGTATAGGAGGGCTTCTCAGAATTCGAGGTCTCCAACGTGTCTGTTTAATGACTTCCTGAAGGACTTCTCCGTTTTTTCCAATAACAACTCCTGGTTTTTTTGCTTCTATGATAACTTCTCCAAGGCTGGGATCAAAATTAATGTTTGTAATTTCAGCCTCTTCAGGTACTAACTCTTTGATTATTCTTTCTGTTTCTCTTTCTTTAGCCCTAATTGACGGATCAGAACGAACAACTATCCTTTTTCTTATCAGCTTTACAATATTTGCTATTATATAACTTTGTTCAACTAAAACCTCAGGTTTTTTGGTATAAACTGCTAGAACTGGGCCTTCATATTCTATCCGAGTAACTTCAGCTTCAGGAGGAATATTTTCAATTATATGTTGACTTATATCAACTTGATCTTTCGACGATGATGGCAAAATATTGTTACGCTCCTCAGGAGCCCCCTAGAATTTTTTTCTTTTCTTCAGTACTTAATGAACGAAAACCATCTTTAGTTATTGTAATTATGTCATAATTATCTCCACTTGCTATGTCCCTTTTCATAGCCGAATCAACAGCTCGTACAACGACTGGCAACATATCTTTTAATTGCGAATCTTCTTTAAATTTATCTTCAAGAACTCCATAAGCTACAGGTGAACCTGATCCAGTAGCAACACATTTCTCTTCTAAAAGGCTACCTAAAGGATCTAATGAAAAAACATGAGGTCCTGTAGAGTCAACTCCCCCAACTAGAATCTGCGCCATTAACCCTCCACGTGCAGAGAAAAGAACGTTTCCAACTAAACGAGATGCAGATCTTATTGGCATAGGTCTACCATTATTCAATTTGTAAAGTTTTGCATTTACTTTAAGAATTTCCACAACATATTGGGCATCAGCCACACCACCTGAAATAGTCATTGCAATATGGTCGTCTATTTGATAGATTTTTTTACCTTGTTTATGGGCTACAAAATATCCCATTGTTACCCTAGTATCTGAAGCTAAAATGACGCCGTCTGTGCAAACTACACCGACAGTTGTTGTTCCTTTTAATGCTAGTTTTTCAATGTTTTCTTGCATTTTTAAATATCCCCCGAAAATGGATATACAGTAGAATGACTCGGGAGAAGTCAGAGGTGTATATACATCTTTGACGTATTTAAAAACATTTCTAAAGGTTCCATTTTCTGGTTTAACAACTGTATTACT
>JARRMA010000235.1:0-2955 GCA_037386505.1 Candidatus Bathyarchaeota archaeon | reverse complement strand
CCATGCTTTTCTTTTTCCTGCTCTTTCTCCAGGATAATAGATTACAATGGGATTTCCTAATTGCTTTTTAGATGCTTTACTTATCTTTCTCAGTCTGTTTAAGATCAACCAGCGGTTTGTTTTTAGAACGTCTGCAAGTTCAGTTGTTGTAGCTCCTCTGTAATCCAGAAGATAATGTATGATTTTTGTATCGATTTCGTCTGTGCAGAAAATGTTTGGGTTTATTTTTCCTTGTTCGTGAGTGAGAATTTCCAATTTCGTGAGATTGTCTTTAATTTTATTCATATCTTTTTGAAGGTGTGCTATTTTCTGTTCGAGTGCTAATAATTTGTTTGGTCTGGGGGTTTTTTCTAGTTTTTCGCGTATAGCCTTTCTTATAAATACGCTTCGTTTCCCTTCAGGTATCCTTAACGCAAATTCTTGGTATAGCTGTTCTGGTATTTTTGCTGAAATCACTTTATATTTTTGCATATTTTTTCCTTCTGAACATGTTAGTTAACCAAACTGAAGCTAAAACCTTTAGTTTCATTTTTGTCTGATCCTTGCATAATATATTTTTATGAATATTTAATTTTTTATTTTTCGTTTTTTAAATTAAATGCGCGTACATTTGCAAATACAGATATTTTTTGATGCATTGATGTTTTCTAATTTTTCTTGATGCTTAATACTATTGTTAACAATCAAAAAGTATTAAAGATAGAACTAATTTTTAAATCATAAATTGAATTAAAATGAGTTTATTGCTGTGAATCAGTTTTGGTTTTGAACATGACAACTGATAAGGACAATGTTTCAAAGATATTCTTGATTTTATCTCATAAATTGAGAAGAGATATTTTATTCAATCTTTCGGAGAAAAAGGAACAATCTTTCTCAGATCTGATGAATGCTCTTAACATTGATACTGGAAGAATGAGTTTTCATCTCAGAAATCTGAAACCATTTTTAGAACAGTCTTCGGGTATGTATAAATTGACAAGTTTTGGAGAAACCGCAGTGAGGATTATTAGAGATGTTGAATCACTTTCAATAGAAGCTAATGTTTTAAAAAAAGGAGGTCTTCATTTAGCGTCATTCTACAAACGGATGATCGCATTCATTTTTGATATGGGCGTAGCTTTCACCATTACAGTCGCAACGACTTTAGTTGGAGAATTTTTTGTTCTGTTTTCAGGGCAATTTGTTTTCGATCAAAACTTCTTTTTTTACTTAGGATTGCTGTGGCTCTATTCGACATTACTAGAAGGTTTTGCTGGTCAAACAGTAGGTAAATTACTACTGAATCTAAAGGTTATTAATGTAACAGGCAATAGACTTTTTTATGATGGCGCGGCTGTCAGAAATTTTGGGAAATGTTTTCTTTTACCTATTGATTTGTTACTGGGATTATTTTTACATGATAAACGTTTTATCAAATTTTTCGATAAAATTTCTAGGACTACAGTGATACAAATATAAATGGCGCATTGTTCGAATATGCTTATGCGTTTTGCATATTTCTTTTATTTGTATATTTAGTTCTATACTTGAATCTATAGGGGAATGTTTAATTTTGACTTTATGGGGAACTCTAAGAGAGCTTAGTCAGTTGGTTTTGAAGGTGGATTTTTGACTGTAGATGCTATTCTTGTTAATGCAAAAATCTTTATTCATGGATCTGTATTTGAGGGCGGATTGGCTATAGATGAAGGAAAGATAGTTAAAGTAGCTAAGGCATCAAATCTTCCTAACGCATCTTCAAGAGTAAATATTGAGGGTAATTTGATTCTTCCTGGTTTAATTGATGCTCATGTGCATTTGAGAGACCAAAAATTAGCCTATAAGGAGAGTTTTGCAACAGGAACTGCGGCTGCTGTTGCTGGAGGTGTAACTTGCGTAATTGATATGCCAAACAATAAACCAATAACAAAAGACCTATTTTCTTTTCGAACGCGAATGCAATTTGCTAAAAAAAGGATATTTACTAATGTTGCATTTAACTCAGCATTTCCTGAAAAAATACAAGAAATTACTGAAATTGTAAAAGCGGGAGCTGTTGGTTTCAAGGTTTATCTTTCTCACAATGTCGGTGGAATCAATGTTAATGATGATGAGGCTCTTCAATTAGCGCTCAATGAGGCGGCTAATTGTGGGGTTCCTGTCGCTGTTCATGCTGAAGATAATCGTCTTCTTACCGAGCGAAAAATGGAAGTAAAATCTTTGGATTTGAAAGATTTTAAGGCTTTTCAATTTGTTCACTCTCCTCAAGTTGAATATCGGGCAATAAAAAGAATAGTTCAGTTAGCAAAGAATTCTGGTGTGCATCTTCATTTTTGTCATGTGAGTTCTTCATTGGGATTGAATGCTGTGTTAGCTAGTAAAAGTGAAGGTTTGCAAGTAACATGTGAAGTCACTCCACATAACTTGTTGCTCACTGATGAACAATATGACTTTTTTGGCAATTTTGCATTAACAGTTCCTCCTTTACGTGGATTGAAAGATGTTAAAGCTTTAAGACGTGCTCTTAATTGTGGTTATATTGATGTTGTTGCTTCGGACCATGCGCCACATAACCTTAGTGAGAAACAAATCAAGTCTATATGGAAAGTAAGTCCAGGCGTGCCTGGTCTTGAAACAATGTTGCCTCTTCTTTTGACTCAAGTTAACATGGGTCACTTGTCTCTTTCAAGACTGGTGAAGGTTGTAGCTGAAGGCCCTGCGAAGGCTTTTAATTTAGCTAAACGAGGGGTAATATGTCTTGGAAACTGGGCTGATCTTGTAGTAGTGGATATGAACAGAGAAAGTAAAATTGATTCTTCTATTTTTCATTCTAAAGCGAAATATTCGCCTTTTGATGGGATGCATATCAAAGGTCAACCTGTGAAGACGTTTGTTAATGGTGCATTGGTTATGGAAGATGGAAATATTGTTGTTAAGCCCGGTTTAGGTAAAATTGTTACTAATGACTTATTA
>JARRMA010000234.1:0-2962 GCA_037386505.1 Candidatus Bathyarchaeota archaeon | reverse complement strand
CAAACGGTTGTTGAATTAATGGAAACTAAAAATTGGAAAAATATTGATACTGTGGGGTTAGTGTTAAGTTACGTTTTATGTCTAGTAGGTTTTTTGGTAATGAACGGGACCTTGTTATTTGAACATTCAGCTTCTTATCCGCCGCCTTCGAGTTGGTATTTTGGTTTAGTGTTGTTTACATCTGGAATTGTTTCTTTTATTGTATCTGAAAGTGGAAGAAAGTTCAAACAAGGAATACTTCGAGTTAACAGCAAAATTGCTTTCTTACTTCTGGCAGCTTTACTAGCTTGTTTTAGTTTAACACTTTTTCCGCCATTTTACATTATCTAAGATTGTTTTTCTTATTCCAATGATTTTTTTCAATCTGTATTGGAAAATTTGAATGATTCTGAAACAAATTGCCCTCCTTTTTCTGAACAAAGGGTAATTGTGTAATCATCCGTTAATTGGATATTTTCTGTATTAAATGTAACCGAAACCTGTGTTTCTTCAGAAAGGGGAATTTCTTCATGGATAGAATCTATCACCTCTATTGTGTTGCCGTGAGAATCTTTTAGTATAGAAATGAATATTTGCGCAGATTCGTTACCCGATGTAAGGGTTGCAGTTAAGATTACTGTGCCGTTAGTAAATCCTTCTGCATCTGAAATAGAAATTTTTTCCATATTCATCCTGTTCAACCAATTCTGCCTCTCAGCTTCCATATCTTCTTCTGCTGCTGCTTGAATAAAAACTAAACCAACAAAAAAACCTAACAGAATCATTAGAGCTGCGATTTTGAACTGATATTTCTTTATCCAGTTTGACTTCAATTTTTTCAGAAACTAATTGAGTTCTTCTCGTAAAAGAGATTTTGGGTTTGGGGGTTAAAATTTAACCTCTCTCTCGATTTACTTGCTTTAATGTTCCTGCTTAAAGGTCTTGTTTCTTTTCTGTTCTAAAAAGCCCAAAAAACAATGTTGATTTTCTTGTTTTTCCAGTAATTTTTCGCTTTTCACATTGTTGCTTTTCTTTTTTCTTGTTTTTTTATGCAAGAGAGACAAGAATTAATGCTGGTTCTTGTTTCTACTGTGTTCTATCGCTTTTCTTCTATTCTTTTTTCTGTCTTTTTTCCGATTAGAAAAACCAAAAACAATGTTGTTTTTACAGTTTTTTAGTGGTTTTCCTTTTGTTTTTCGCTTTTGTTATGTTTATCTAGTCTGTTTTTAGAAAAAATTACTGCTAAGGTTAGCAAAACAGACATTAGTAAAATTGTCCATGAAGGAAATTCAGGGATCTCAACGTTAACCGTTCTTAATATTGGAACAAAATTTATTGAGCCTAGGTTGAAATCATATTTGAAATCATATATTGTTTGATTTATTTCTGTGATATCTGTAGTTCCCCACCAATTATTACTAACACTAATATTTGGTTTTGAATCTAATTTGATGTTGTAATTGTTTGCATAAATGTTATTGAAAACTATTGACAAATTAGAAGCATCCGAAAGTTCCTGAATTTTAATTCCAACATCATTATCATATATGCTATTGTTCATGATTGAAGCAATAGGATGATTAAACACAATTCCTGTTCCAATATTATCTGATATTTGATTATTTGTTATAATTAAAGGGAAATCGACTGGTTTTTTCCATATGCCTTCAAATGGTGCATAAACTTCCTCATTTATGAATATCCTAATTCCATCATTATTGTTTTGAATCAAATTCCATTGTAATACTAATGGACAAGGGTTATTCGCAGAAATTGCGGTGACACAGTTTGATATGTTATTATATGATACAAAAAAGCTGTAAGGTCCTGAAAGATATATTCCGTCATCATTGTTGCCTGTGATAGTATTATTTGAAATTATTGCTGATGAACTTTGGACAAAAATTGTGTCATAAGTTCCCCTTGTGTAAACAAAATTATCAATTATTGTAACTTCTCCCCCATGGGCATCAATATGAACCCCATCGCCCAGAATGTTGTTTGAAATTATTGGTGAACCGTTAGTAATCAACAACCTGCAACTGATTGTGTTATTTGAAATAATAGGTGAACCCCTTGTAATTATAATGCTTGCAGGAATGGCATTAGTTACAATATTGTCTTTGATTATTGGTGAACCAGATATGTTAATTTCTCCAGATATCCGATTTTTTGAAATTTCAGGTGAACCCCTTATATTTAATGAATTAATTGAATTCATGTGAATTTTGGGTGAATTGTCAATAGCTAATTCAACACTATCAAGAATTGAATTCTCAATAATACATCCATTACCAAGATCTTCATTCCAATCTGTACTTGTTTCTGAAAAATGAATTGACCCGCTATTAATTGAAATTTGATTTGCTTCAGTTCCTTTTGCTTCTAAAGTACCGTTAACTAATATGTAATAACCAAAAAGATTTACAATTGTTCCAGGTTCAATAGTTAGAACTACACCTTCATTAACTAATACTGGTCCTCTAAGATCATATGGGCTGTTTACCTTATTCCAAGTTGTATTTGTTGATATTACACTAGGTACTTCTGTTGAGCCATTTACGTAACAAAAAATACCTAAAAATGATGATAACAAGATTGAAAACTGAAGAATAATCTTGAGTGATTTTTTCATTCTGTTTCAAATAATATTTAGCTTAACTTGCTTGAAAAGGATTGTTCTAAAGAAAACTTGACAAAAACTTCTATTTGTTACTCAAAGAAGTTTGAGAAAAAATTTCTTGTGCACGTGCGTGCGGGTTTCACATGTGAGGGGGAGTAAGAGTAAGAAAGAATGAGAAAAAGTTAGTGAGAATTAGAACGAATGTTTGAGTATACAAGAACAGGAACAAGAACAAGTGCACGTTTGGGTTTGGGTTAAAATTTTGATTATATTTGATATTGTCAATCTATCTGAGCAGGTTAAGTTCAAAGAATTTAGCTAGAACAAATTTTTAGTTTGTTTTTCCGGGTAAATTTGGTA
>JARRMA010000233.1:0-7759 GCA_037386505.1 Candidatus Bathyarchaeota archaeon | reverse complement strand
CACCAGAACTTTTGGAATGCAAGAATATAATCACAGGTCATGTTCATCCAATGCTATCTATTCGGGATCCCATGGGTTTCAGAATGATAAAGCAGATTTTTGTAAAAGCGAAATGCGATTGTAAAAGACTTGCTAAAGCTTACGCCAAATATTTAGGTTCAAAATATATTAGTGATGTTTTTCGTTTTTTTCAAATTAATTATGGAGTGCAAATTAAGGTTGAGGATCTATTCATTTTGCCTTCATTTAACCAGTTTCTAGGAGGTAGCCCAATAAATCAAATTAAAAAAGGAAAAAAGAATACTGAATTGTACATTAATCCAATTTTGCGGTCAGGATGTGTTAATCTAGACAATGCGGAGGTATATCTTCTTGATGGAACATTCCTAGGAACTGTTGATTGGTTGAAAGCTTTAAGCTAATATTGAAAACTTTACAATCTTGCCTAAATGGTTTAGAAAGAGAAGAAAACGCAATCCATTCTTTAGTAATTGGTTTTTTGATGACATTGAAGAAATGATGAAAGAAATGGAGGAAATGATGGAGAAAGATTTTGATCATTTTAAAACACACATTCCGGAGGATTTGAAACGTGAAAAAAGACTCTCTGATGGTTCAATAATTCCAGAATGGGGACCATTTGTTTATGGATACAGTATGACTATTGGACCAGATGGTAAACCTAAAATAAGAGAGTTTGGGAATGTAAAACATTCTAACGATCTTGAATCTTGTGGAATAAACCGACCGTGTTTAGATGTAAAACAGAAACGTGAACCCCTGGTTGACATTATAGACACAAATGGAAAAATGAAAGCAATTGTTGAGTTACCAGGAGTCGAAAAAGAAGAAATAAAATTACATGGAACTGAAAACAAATTGATAATTTCTGTTGACGTCCCTGACAGAAGATATTTCAAAGAGATTGAAATGCCAACCAAAATTGATCCCAAAAAAGCAAAATCATCATACAAAAATGGAGTGCTTGAGATTACGGTGCCTAAAGTTGAAGAAAAAATGAAGGAAAGCAAAGAAGAAATTAAAATTGATTAAAGTTTGAATCTATTTAATAACATTATCCCAAATTTGAGAATTTAATTAATGAAGGATAAGATAAGTGGAATCGAAGAGAGAAAGTAATATTCTTGATAGCATCTGCAAAAGAATAGAAAATGATGAAATAACAGAACAACATCTTATCCAACTCTCAGATGCTTTTGGTTCACGTTTCATTAAAGCGTGGGAAGCAGTTCAGGAAGATAGAGTGAAAAAATACACCTTTAGCCCCAGTGGAAGAATCGTATGGATAGTAGTAGGGAGAGAACGAGAATATCAGATTATGCCAGCGGCTGGTTTCTGTTCTTGTGATGATTTCTATTTTCGGGTAATGGATCGGGAAACAAATATATGTTATCATCTTATTGCCCAGAAACTTGCGGATGCTTTAAATAAATATGACAAGATTGATGAAGAAGATAGATTATACGATTGTCTTATGGATGAATGGAAAAAGGTTACAGCTTAAATATTGCACATTCAAATAATAGTCGAAGGAGAGGTTTAAATGAGCGGTGATTATTTCGCATTAATTCTTGTTGTTCTTTCAGTATTAATTTTAATAGCTTTAATTCTAGGATTTTTGTACATGGTATATGGAAAAGAGGAAACACATGAAGAAGAAAAATAATTCTTTTCCTCTATTGTATTAATAAACAATTTCCAATTAACGAATTTAATAGATTTGATTAAGGTTGGTTAAAACTTAATCCTAGTGATATATAGAAAATATAAGTTAAATCCTCAAGAGAATCCAAGTGAGTTAAATGGACTTAGATCAAACCATCAAAGAAATCTTAGTATCTCGTTCTGATCTCAAACGTAAAGAAATTCTGAAAATGATCGAGGAAAAGAAGGAAGGAGTATGCAATTTCTTATCGGATGAAACTGCGGCAAGGATTGTTGCTTCAGAGCTTGGATTAAAAACTCTTCAGAAACCAATTCAACTAAAAATTCAGATTAAAGATCTTATACCTGGATTAAATGATGTGACTATTCTAGGTAATGTTATTTCGATCTATCCATCTAAAATATTTAGGCGCAGAGATTGGACAATTGGAAAGCTTGCAAGTATTCTTGTATCAGATAGCACTGGAAAATTAAGAGTGGTTCTTTGGGATAACAAAACAGAAATTATTGAAAACGATAAGATCCAAAAGAAACAAAAAATTAGGATTTCGCATGGATACGTTCGGCAAGGACTTGATGGTAATCCTGAATTGCATTTAGGAGAAAAAGGAACCATCGATATTCTTTAAAATCTCAAGAAAATTAGGTAGAAAACTTTTCATTAACCTCTTTGATAACGTTTTCAATTATTTCTAAGCTATTATCGACAAGTTCTCGAGTAATGGTTAATGGGGGCACTAGTCTAAGAGTTGAAACTCCACAAGTCACAATAGCTACTCCTCGCCTCCAACATTTGATCATAACTTCTTTAGCTTGATCTATTCCAGCATTTTTTGAATCTTTATCGGTCACGAACTCGACACCAATCATTAGACCTTTTCCTCGAACATCACCGATTATTTCTCTCTCTTTCTTTAGGTCTTCAAGCCATTTCAAGATATATTTTCCTTGTTTATCTGCATTATCAAGAAGGTTCTGATCTCTAATGACATCAATTACTTTTGATGCAGCAACACATGCTAGTGGATTTCCTCCAAATGTGCTAGCATGAGAGCCAGCCTCCCAATCCATAAGTCGAGCTCTGGTTATTGTTGAACTTAATGGTAATCCTGAAGCTAGAGCTTTAGCTGTGCAAATAACATCAGGTTCAAGTTTCCAATGCTCACTTGCAAACCATTTTCCTGTTCTTCCAATTCCTGATTGAATTTCATCAGCTATTAAAATTAATCCATATTTATCTGCAAGTTTTTTGAGACGTTGAAAATAATTTGGAGGAGGAACAATATACCCCCCTTCACCTTGGATAGGCTCAAAAATGAAAGCTGCAACCTCTTCAGGAGGAATATATTTCTGTAGAACCTGTTCATCTATGAAATCTATACATCTGCAATCACATTCTGGGTGAGACAAAGAAAAAGGACACCTATAACAATAAGGAAAAGGTACATGTGTAATTCCGGGTAAAAGAGGAAAATAATGTCTTTTTTGGATTGGTTTGCTTGCAGTAAGCGATGTAGCACCAATTGTTCGTCCATGGAAAGCTCCAATAAATGCTATGAATTCTGGACTTATTTCAAAGATTTTTTCGGCTAGATCGACTGATTGCTGATAATAAAAATCAGTATTAGCATAATGAAGAAATTTATTGCATTGATTTTTTATTGCTTTTACAATCTGAGGATGATTATGACCCACATTAAGGCAGGCCAATCCAGAATTGAAATCTATATATTGGTTTCCATCTACATCTTTCACGATACAGTCATTTCCAGATTCTATAACAAGCGGGTAGTAACGTGTGTAGGATTGAGAAATCGAAACCGAATCTCTTTTAACAATATCTCTTGCCTTTGGACCAGGTGGACGAACAACTATTCTCGGGAAATCAGGCAATTATAACACCAACAATAATCAAGTACATTAGTGATTTTATAAATATCTAGCCAAAAAACAATTTAGCAAATACTTAATAAAATAATATAATCAACAACAAAACTAACTATTTTCTTTTGATTGTAAAGTTTCGGCTTTTGCTACAATAATTTCTATAGTTGATACATTAGATTTTTCACCATCAACTTTAAACAATTCTTCAGTATCTATTCCGATAGAATTTATTTCTAAATCTTTAACAAAAGCTCGACGAAGCAATTCTACGGTATCAACTGCTCTACTAATTGCCCTTCCTCTAGCTTTTACAATCACTTGCTTTTCACCACTATTAAAGAAGGTTATACATGCAGTAACATAGTTCATTACTGGTTTTTTACCGATAAGAACGACATTGTCATTGCCCAAAGTTTCTTCATTATTTCTTAAATCATTATTAGCCAAATCAAATACCTCAATAATTAACAACCGAATAGATACAAATTAAACAGTAGATTGCTTTCATAGACTCTTATAGTTTTTCACAAATAATCTCCATATTAATCCTTAACTTGAAAAAATAAGAAAAAGAATACAAAACTTACCGACAAATCACAAAAAATATCTATAAACGTAAGAAAAATAGAAAAAATGTTGCTAAAAAAAGGTTTTTATCACATTTTTCCTAAATATTTAAGAATAGCCAGAACTTGTATTTTTCACTTTATATTATTACTTTAGATGCTACTTGGAGGTAAATTGTTGACTCTAAAAGAGTTCAGATGGCACGGACGTGGGGGTCAGGGAGCTTGGACTGCAAGCGAACTACTTGCACGAGCCGCAATAAGCGAAGGAAAATATATCCAATCATTCCCAGAATTTGGTCCTGAAAGGATGGGGGCACCAGTAAAAGCATACACTCGAATCAGCGACAACCCAATTAGGTTACATTGTGCGGTCTATAATCCAGATCTTTCAATAGTAATGGATCCAACTCTTCTAGCTACGGTACCAGTTACTAATGGACTAGGGGAAAAAGGGATCCTAATAGTAAATTCATCAGAAGAACCAAAAAGAATGAAGGAAAAGTTAAAAATGACACAAGGAATTTTATGGACCGTATCTGCCACAGATATCGCAATGAAAATTTTAGGCAGAGCAATAACAAACACTGCTATGTTGGGAGTAGTTACCCGAGCAACAGGAATCGTAGAAATGAAAAAAGGTTGGAAAGAAGTCCCTCTTGGAGGTGCCTGCTGGATGTCAAGCACTGAATATAAAACTGGAGATTGGAGATCTTTCAAACCAATATGGAACACAGAAAAGTGTACTCGCTGTATGCTGTGCCATATTTATTGTCCAGATGGTGCCATAAAACATGACATAGAAACAAATAACATGATATTCGATTACAGCTTTTGTAAGGGTTGTGGAATATGTGCAAACGAATGTCCAGCTGAAGCAATTCAAATGATTATAGAAGGTAAGGAATAAAAAATGGAGAAAGTTAAACAAAAAACTGTACCTTTAAACGGAGACGAAGCTGTGGCGTATGCAGTTAAACAATGTGATGTAGATGTTGTGGCTGCATACCCAATTACTCCCCAAACTATTGTTGTTGAAAAATTTAGTGAATATGTAGCAGATGGAGAAGTGGACACAGCTTTCGTATGTGTAGAATCAGAGCATAGCGCAATGACATGTAGTATAACAGCTTCTGCTACAGGTGCACGAACATTCACTGCGACGGCTTCTGCAGGTTTGGCTTTAATGCATGAAATGTTAGGTGTAGCATCTGGTTGTAGAACACCAGTGGTTATGTCCGTAATTAACAGAGCCCTGTCTGCTCCTATCAACATTCATTGTGACCATTCAGATGCGATGTGCGAAAGGGACATCGGATGGATACAAATCTATGCAGAAAATAGCCAAGAAGCTTATGATTCTATAATTCAAGCATTTAAAATAGCAGAAAACTTGGATGTAATGCTTCCCACAATGGTTGGACTAGACGGATTTGTTCTTAGTCATACGTTGGAAAACGTAGATGTTCTTCCAGATGATGTTGTGAAAGAATTTGTTGGAACACGTGAGGTTCCTCGAGTATTAAATCATGAAGGGGCTTTTGTTCCATTTAAACTCGATCCAGCCAATCCAATAACTATTGGACCTCTTGATTTACACGATTACTATTTTGAACATAAAAGACAACAAGAAGAATCAATGAGAAAAGCATTGAATATCATAAAACAAGTCCACAAAGATTATTCTAAGCAGAGTGACCGCAGTTATGGAAATGGTCTAGTTGAAAGTTATATGCTTGATGATGCAGAAATAGCAACAGTTTGCATTGGTTCAACAGCAGGAACAGTAAAAACACGGGTAGATAAGCTCAGAGAAAACGGAATTAAAGCTGGACTACTTAGAATAAGAACATTTAGACCTTTACCAGTCCAAGAAATAGTAGAAAATCTTTCTGGAAAAAAAGTTGTTGCAGTAATGGATAGAGCATGTAGTTTCGGGGGAAATGGAGGTCCACTTTTCCACGAAGTACGTCACGCAATGTATGATATACCAAATAAACCACAGATATTAAATTACATATATGGTCTTGGAGGAAGAGATACACCTCCACAATTAATTGATCTTATTTACGAAACCATGGATAAAGTGGCTAAAACTGGACAAATTGAAAAAAAGATCACGTTTATTGGATTACGGGAGTAGAATGAGGTAAAAAGAATTGGCAGAATGGAAATTTACAAGTAAAGAATTTGCTCAAATACCTGAAAAATTTTCATCTGGACACAGAGCCTGTGCAGGATGCGGTCCAGCAACAGCTCTTCGATTAGTGATGAAAGCTGCCAGAGGACCAATCATAGCCACTAATGCTACAGGATGTATGGAAGTAGTTTCAACAATCTATCCATACACATCATGGAAGGTACCATGGATACATACTGCTTTTGAGACAGCCGCAGCTAATGCATCAGGAATAGAAACTGCGTTAAAGATTCTTAAGAAAAAAGGAAAAATAAAAAATGAACAGATAGATGTTGTAGCCTTCGCTGGAGATGGAGGAACGTTCGATATTGGATTCCAAGCATTATCTGGGGCAGTTGAGAGAGGACATGATTTTCTTTATGTTCTCTATGATAATGAGGCATATATGAACACAGGAATTCAACGAAGTGGAGGTACACCACATGGAGCATGGACAACCACCTCACCTGCAGGAAAAGTAATCCCAGGAAAGGCTGAATACAAAAAACCGATAGCACATATTATGGTTGCTCATGAAATGCCTTATGTAGCAACAGCGTGTATAGCATACTGGAAAGATATGGTAAAAAAAGCTAGAAAAGGTATGGAAATCAATGGTCCAGCATTCTTGCATTCGTTTGCTCCATGCCCAAGAGGTTGGAGAAGCGAGACAGCGAAGACCGTAGAAATTGCTGGTCTAGCAGTACAAACATGTGTTTTTCCTTTATGGGAAGCTGAATATGGCGAATATAAGCTTTCAACTCCTAGTAAACTAATAGCAAAATATCCAGAAAGAAAGATGCCAATAGATGTTTACTTAAAAACTCAACGAAGATTTAGACATTTATTCAAACCTGAAAACAAACAAATTCTAGATGATATTCAGAAGGAAGTTGACAGACGCTGGAAAAAATTACTGAAAGCTTGTGAAATTGATTAGATAGAATAGAAGGAAACAATAGGCGATGAAAATTCGCCTTTTTTCTCTTTTTTAAACACCTTAATTTAGGAAATTTGTCATCCGCCAGGAGCTCCATGAAAAGGAACATTTTCCCAGAGAACATCCCACCATTCGTTATCTGTTATAGTCTCTCCTCGAACAATGGTTTCTAAAACTTTTTTTAGAAGTACGTGATGTCTTTTCTCATCCGAGAGGATTGCTTGTAATAGAAGTTTTATTTTATCATTTTTAACTGATGGAATAATTTCACCAAGTTTCTTAATAATCATAGCTTCCAAATCTATGTGCTTTTTCAAAAGAGTTTTCTGATTGTCAAGGTTTTCTTCTGTAAGTGCTTGCGATTGATTGGTCAACAAGCTAATTGCTGATGAATACATTTCTGCATGTTTTGTAGAATCTAGAGAAATTCCTTTCAGAACTCCTTTAACTACAGGATTATTTATTTCAATTAATCCTTCAGTAACAGAATCTACAATTTTT
>JARRMA010000232.1:0-4294 GCA_037386505.1 Candidatus Bathyarchaeota archaeon | reverse complement strand
CTCCACAGAACCATCAATAACAATTAACGGACAACCAGAAACCACATACAACCTAACACCAATATTCACACCAGAACAACCAACCGAAGAACCATACACATCGGCAGGTAACAAACTGTATGTTGATGGTGTTACTATAAGAGAACCTTCCGGGAATCATATTAGATTACAAGGATATAATATTGAACCTCGAGACATGACTGAAGAAGGAATGATATGGTTAAAGAATCATGGATTCAATTATTTGCGAGTTAACATCTTTTGGCACAGGTTAGAACCACAACAGGGTTCATACTCCAGTACATACTTTGGATACTTGGATGATGTACTGGAATGGTGTGAAGAATATCAAATATATGCGAATGTAGTTTTCATGCAATGGCAATGGAGCCCCTACTTCAAATATTATTCTTCAGGAGGGGGAACTGGATTTCCTTCATGGGTAGTAAGCGGGGGTGGATATGAAGACTCATCTACAGGATTAAGAGATTGTATTGCAGATTTCTATATGAAACGAAATAATCACGGAGTTTGGATGCGAGAACAATTCTCTGAATTTTGGTCATATCTCATCAACAGATACGAGAATAATCAATATGTAGCAGCTTATGAAATAATGAATGAACCACTCATAGCAAAAGGAGTATATCATGTAAATGGGGTTCACAACGCAGTTATGGACATGTATGAAGAATGCACTCAAGAATTTAGATCAATAGATCCTGAAACAATAATTATTTATCATGATATTGGCGATGGGGCTGAAAGAATTGTGCCATATGAAAATATCATGTGGACACGAAGTTGGTATAATGTAATGTATGGAGGCTACTCATCCTCAGAATACAGTCAAATAATAAGCAGAATACAAGCAATCAAAACAAAATACAACACTAATCTAGGAACCCCCTTCATAATCAGTGAAATGGGATTCACATTAACTGATGAACAAAATGGGGGTGCAACAAACTGGATCAGAGACAGCTTCGATATTATGAGGGAAGTAGGATTAAACAATGGCTATGAACAATACGGATGGTTCATCTATGATGAAGGCACAAAATATAATTTCAGGACTCCAAGAAATTCTGACGGCTCAAATACGTGGATAGTGCCCATACTCAAAGAATATGTCTAAAAAAGCCAAATTACAAGTACTATTTTATCGTAACAATCATGAAGGACTCACCGTTATCATAAATAACATTGTTCCCAAAATTGAACTTAAATTCATCAAGTTTTGCCGGAGTCCGATAATCTACTCTTTCATTGAGAGGACCCGCAACGTTCACTGATCGATAGTCAACTATGTATTCACCTTCACTATTTTTCGGGATAAGCGGTTGTGGTGTATAAACCACAAATAAAAGGGGAATAAAAAGCAACAGCAAGAATATAAAATAAAAGAATTTCTGAAGAATTTTTCTGTTTATGTGAACTTTAAAATATTTAGATAGTGACAACAGGCTCAAGCCAATAAAAAGCGGTGCTAAAACCTTAGAATAAACAATAAATCTCTCAAAAGTATAGCCTTGAAGATTAAACAAGAAAGGAATTGAAATAATCACAGTTGCTACTAAAATGCAAATAACTTGCAAATATAAATCCTTAGCTCTCTTTGGATAACGCTTCCGGTACACAATAAAATATAGAATTAACCCAAGTAAACTCAACGCACCAATAATAAATAATTGATAAAAACGAATATACAACAATGTAATTTGTTCTGAAAGTGAAAGCCCAATGAAAGCTGATGGAATAGAAATGGCAGATGTTGATGTAGAAAATATTGACCTAATAGTTTGAACTAAAAATGAGCTGAAAAGATAATTTGATGTTGAAATCCACCAAGAGAGTAAGAAAATGGAAAGAAATAGCTCTATACGTAAATATTTAGAAATATTAAACGAACTCTTTTCTTTTCTCAAAAAATCAACAATTTTCAAAACAACAGGGGTACAAAACATCAAAATTGTCAAGAATAATGGCGTAACACCATGAGAAAAAATTAAGCCTGTGGCAATAATAATTAAAACTAAAGAAAATTTTCTAGAAGCTTCTTCAAAAATACTCTGTCTCAAGAAAATTGCAATAAAAAGGAAATATAAGGGTAATGCAAAAGTCGTTCCAAAAATAACACTGGCGAAAGGTAAAGTAAAACATGTAGCAATCAAAATAAAGCGTTTAGAATTTTCATCAAGACTATGATTGATAAGAAAATATAGAATAAACGGAGAAATCCCAGAAACAATTGCCAATAATATCTTAATTGATATATTTACAGATAAACCCGTTAATTGAGCAAATGAAGCTAAAAAAATATGCATCCCGGGAGTACCAGAATATTCTTTTGCATAGAAACCTGTTTCCGGAACATAACCATCTGCAATTATTCTAGTAGCAAATCCAGAATGAGCAATAGAATCAAAAACTCCACTTATTTCAACGTACTTCAAATTTACAAACAAACTAAGCAGAATTAAATAAGAAGAAATCAAAATTACAAGTTTAGAACTACTTTTTATATTAAGTACTAAAAAAAGAAAAGGAATTGAAACGAGTATGAATTGAAATACCAAACCTTCAAGAACCCAAGAATCTTGGTAATTTCTTTGCAAAGAAATTGCTGAAAAAAGAAGTATAGCCGCAAAGAAAACATATAACACAAAAGTAAACCGGAGATTACTACCTGAGAGTTTTGGCACAGTCAAATCATCATCCTTTCTCGTGGTATAATAGCATTAACATGTATTTTTTTATTGAAATATGGATATCTAACTTAAGATACTTTTTATTTTTCAGATAGCTGCTCATACAAGTCCAGGACTTTCCGGGTTACATTTTTCCAAGATAATTCTTCTACAGTGGATCGAGCATCCAAACCCATGACTTTTCTTTGATCATAACTCTGAGCCAATGAATTTATTGCGTTAGATAATTCTTCTGAATCACTTGGATCATTAACAACAATGCCATTCCTACCATTATCTATTATATCAGTAATACCAGTACAAGAACTTACTATTACAGGTAAACCACAGGCCATAGCTTCAAGGACAGCTAAAGGAAAGGGGTCATAAATAGTTGGCAAAATGTAAATATCTGCAGCTCTATAAAGTCTCGAAATATCCTTAACATAATTTACAATCCTTACTTTTTTATCAATATCTAGCTTAGTTAATAGGCGCTGACTCTCAACATCAAGATTTCTACAAATAGCAACAACAGCAACATCATCCGAAATGTACTTTAAAGCATTGACTAAAAATCTAAATCCTTTACGCTCATAAGCGCCCCCTCCAACAAATAATAACAATTTTTTGTTCAAATCAAATCCATATTCTCTCAGAACACTTTGTGTTTCTATAGTTTTATTTTGATCTGTTGGGACAGAAAATTCGTTCAGAGTTACTCCGTTATGGATTGTGGTGATTCGCTCTGATGGAACATTGTATAATCTTATTAAATCACGTTTTACCAAACTTGAGACAGCAATTAGGTGTTTGGAAGAATTAAGAATAAATTTTTCCACAAACGATCTATAACTCTTAGGAGAACTCTTTAACATCCCAAAACGTTTTGTTTGCCTATCAAATGCTTCACTCATGAAATGTACGGTAGTTACATCGTCATTTAGTGTGTACCCATTTCCATGAACAATTTGTATGTTATATTTGGATCTAACAGCAGCCCCATAAAGTGTATATAATAAAGTTGATTGGGGTTTTTTTCCAAAAAACGAGGGCAATTTCAGTATATTGGCATTTTTAAGTTCTACTTTGATATTTGATGTTGGAATAAAAACATCATTATGTGAATCTATTAATTCCCTAGCGATCTCAGTTGCATATCTAGGACCTGATAAATCAGTTACGAGATTTCTAGCCATCATTAAAACTTTCAATTATAAAACCTACCTGAATTCAAAACTATATTATCATTTTACAAAATTTTAAATCAATATAACTTAAATGGGTGCACATTATAAATTGAGTAATTCAGAATATGCATTAATTATTTTTTCAGACGTTTCATCCCAATCTTGAAGTTTTATTCCAGAAACTCTCCTACCAATCACAGTATTAATCAGATTAGCCAATTCATCAATATCAATTGGAAAATTTATTCCAAAACAGTTTTTGTTATCAATCCATTCGGTAAGTCCAGATGAATTCGCCAAAACACAACTAGTTTTTGCAGCCAACGCCTCAGCAACACAAATACCAAAGGCTTCATGTTCAGAAAGAAGAGCAAAAAGGTCAGCATCAGCATATTTTTGAAGTAATTCGGATCG
>JARRMA010000231.1:0-3013 GCA_037386505.1 Candidatus Bathyarchaeota archaeon | reverse complement strand
GAAGCAAAGGCAACATTAAAGGGGATGACTACTTCTATTGAAGATTTACCTACGATATGGAAAAAGAGATTAATTTTTCAAGTCAAGAGAAAAATAAAAGATTCTGAATTAGTTAAAGCTGGTTTCATAAAAAATAATTTTCAATTTACCTTAGAAGACTTCAGGATAAAATTGCAATATTTGTAATTGAAATATATTTTATTTTTAGATAAGTTTTGCGAATGAACAATTTTGTAAATTATTTGGTAAAAACCTATAAGTATTCTATAACTTTTTAGTGGTTGTCTTAGATGACGAAGGGATTCTATGAGCGAGGATACAACTGAAAAGAAATTTATTGGTGCAGACTTCGATAAATGCACAGGTTGCAGTATATGTGAACTTGTTTGTGCGTTACAACAAGAAAAAACTTTTGATCCAAAAAGATCTAGAATCAAAGTATTACGATTGCAGCAACTTGTTAGTATGCCTGTTGCTTGTAGACTCTGCGAAGATGCTCCTTGTGTTCGTGCATGTTCTAGGGACGCATTGAAACAATCTGAAGAAACGGGGGTCATTATGATTGACGATAATAAATGTGATCTCTGCGGATGGTGTATTGAAAGTTGCAAACATGGTGCAATATTTATTAATGAAGATAGAAAATCGGTGATGATTTGCAACTTATGTGATGGGGAACCTAAATGTATAGAATGGTGCCCAGAAGGAGCTCTGGATCTTATGACCCAGAAAACTTTTGATAAGAAAATGAGAGAGGCTACAGTTAAGAAATTAATTCCTGAATCGTGGAGATGAGATGATTGGCTCTTAAAAAACTTGAAGAGTTAGGTTACAAACCAAAGAAAAGAGTTGAGACAGAGGAAACAGATAAAGAAACATTAGCTTTACTAAAAGAAATTGAGAAAAGTGAAATAAAGAAAGAGATTCTAGAGCTTCTAATTGAAGCTGTTTCTGAATCTGATCCTCGAGAGCTTCTTATTTATGGTATGTATGTTAAGAATCGATTAGGTCCAGAAAGAGGAACTAAGCAAAAAGACAAGATCGAGAAAACATTTGAAAGATTAAAATCTGCAATAGGTTGAATTGACTAATAAACCAACTTTATTATCTTATTTTCTATGAGGCATTACTTTACTTATACTGAACTTGATTTTATGAATACTGAAAAATAATTATTGTCTTATGTGTCCTCTACCTAATATGAAGAATTTTGTGGTAGTTAACTGCTTTACACTCATTGGACCTCTTGCATGAAGTTTCTGGGTGCTTATTCCAATTTCTGCCCCTAAACCAAATTGGTTTCCGTCAGTGAAACGTGTTGAAGCATTCCAATAGACCGCTGCTGCATCAATTTCTCGAATAAACTTTAAGGCTTTATTAAAATCAGCTGTTAAAATTGATTCAGAATGTTTAGTTCCATATTTGTTAATATGTGAAATAGCTTCATCAATATTCTCCACAATTTTTATGGCGATAATCAAATCCAAATATTCCGTACCCCAATCCGCCTCAACAGCAGGTTTAAGATTGGGAAACATTTGCATAGTTTTATTGCCGGCTCTAACTTCTACACCCTTTAGGTTAAGAGCTGAAATTACTGTTGGCAAAAACTGTTTTGCAATATTTTTGTGAACCAATAACTTCTCTTCAGCATTACATGTTCCAGGTCTTTGACACTTAGCATTTATTACTATGTCAACCGCTCTTTTTAGATCTGCATCTTCTTCTACATATATATGACAATTTCCAGTTCCTGTTTCAATAACAGGGACCGTTGATTTTTCCACCACAGTTTTTATCAAATTTGCTCCGCCTCTAGGAATCAAAACGTCGATATATCCTCTCATTTTCATGAGTTGTTCTGCAAAACTTCGATCAGTTACTGGAACTACTTGTATCGCATCTTCTGGTATTCCACTATTTGTTAATGCAATTCGTAATGCTTTTCCAATTGCCATGTTTGAATTTATGGCATCTGATCCTCCTCTTAGGATAATAGCATTTCCCGATTTTATGCAAAGTCCAGATGCCTCTGAAGTCACATCAGGTCTTGATTCATAAATTATTCCAATAACCCCTAGGGGTACTCGAAGTCGTCCAATTATCAGACCATTGGGTCTTGTCCATGTCTTTACAATTTCACCTACTGGATCAGATAATTCAGCAATTTCTCTCAATGTAGATGCCATTTTATTTATTCGACTTTTATCCAAAATTAGACGATCAATTAATGCTTCTTTTGTACCTTTTGCTCTTGCGGCTTGCACATCCTGTTGATTGGCTTCTAGAATATTTGCACAATTTTCTTCAAGTGATTCAGCCATGTTACATAATGTTTTATGTTTTTATTAAGACGAAAGTTGAGCTAATTGAATTGAAGCTGCTTTCGCTTTTTTACAAATTTCATTTATCATTTTTTCACTTCACAATACAAATATTTTTTCTGGCAACAACTTCTTTTCGTCTTACATATCCAAGGACTTTTTTAATCTGATTTGTTTTTAAGCCTTTTATTATGTTTATTTCATTGCTATTGTAATTTGGGTTACCTCTAGCAAACTCAGTGTTCTTTTGATCTACTAAACTCACAACATCTCCTTCATTAAAAGTTCCTGTAAGGTTAACAATTCCAACAGGTAAAAGACTTGCACCTTGCATTATTGCCTTCTTTGCTCCATCATTCACTAATATTTGTCCTTTTACAGATGCACCATAAGCAATCCAACGTTTTATTTGTGGTAAGCGATCTTGCGGTTTGAAGATAGTCCCCACCTGTTTTCCATCGAGTATATCCAGTATTACATTTTCACGTTTACTGTTAGCTATTATAAGAGGCACCCCACTCGTTGAAGCGATTTCAGCAGCTTTAAGTTTTGTTTTCATACCCCCTTTCCCAAGCTTGCTCTTTCCCTCAATTTCACAATTGATTTCTGGTGTAATTTTTTCGACTCGCTTTATCAATTGTGCTCCCCGTTTTTTCGGATTCATAGTGTATAACCCATCGACATTTGAG
>JARRMA010000230.1:0-3019 GCA_037386505.1 Candidatus Bathyarchaeota archaeon | reverse complement strand
GCTAAATTGGCTCAACGTTTTGATAACGAAGTAGTTAATGATGGTTTAATAGAAAAAGAAAAATTTGCTTTGATTCCGAAGAAAACCAGGTTTATCAACACTGCTATTAAGGGAATCAGTAGAAGTCAGAAATATATTAAATGTGTTTCTAGTCTTAAACGGTATTCTCAGGCTTTGAATTATTCTTTTGAAGCGCTTAAAGCGGCTTTAGAGCGGGGAGTGCTTAATCAGACAATTATTGATGAACCTAAGGGTGGGCACATTCCCCAGAATTTACGTTTTTTAATGGAGTATCCGAATTTTGAGATTAAGTTTTTAAGTGATATTCCAGAGGCTTTAGGGTCCTGTGTAGATGATCATCATGTAGGGATTCTTGTAGAGCCGAATAATGATGTTAAAGATTCTGATATGTTACTTTCAATGCATCCTAGTTTGATTGCTATTTTTAATGAATATTTTACGAATTTATGGAAAACTGCGACCGATCTTAAGAAGGGATTATAATTTTTTTAATAATTTTTTGATTTTGCTATATTTTATTGGTTAAAATCATTTCTGTTTTGATTTATTGTCATTAATTGGAGCAGATTTTTTTATTGTAAATTTCAAATATTACTTTTTATAAAGTTGTAAGAGTGCCAAATATTGTTTGAATCTAAAATTGTAAATCAGGGGTTGTACGGGGACAATTTAATTGTGGGAAACTAGAGAAGTTGCTCTTGTTATCTTGTTTGCTGTTACTGCTTTTGTTTATCAAAGTTCTATTGGTCAGCTTCCGCTACTTATTAGTGGAATACCTGGTTTGGGGTTTATTCTTGTTATTGGTTTAAGAATTATTTATGGAACTGCGTTTTTAGTCTTTGATGGTAGACGATGGAGATATTTTGTTTTTGTTGTGTTGTTCTGTTTTTTGTTATCGTTTGTACATGTTTATTTAAATCCGTTCTATATTTTTGCAAATGTGCCTACATTAATTACTGGTTTTTTATCTGATTTAATTTTCAATAGCTTTTATGTTAAGTTTCAAAGACAAAAACGGCTAAAATGGTTAGTGATAATTCAGTTAACTTTTGCTTCAACAGTTGATGCTTTTCTAAGAATGGGATTGCTTCCATTCTTGATGCCAGCAGAATTTACATCAACTTTAACTTCTGTTATTTCTTTTTTGTTTCCTCTTATTTTGTTCTACGGAATCATCGGAGGTTACATTGCATACAAAATTTATTCTAGAGTTAATCAACCGAAAATGGGAAAACTAAAGATCTAAAATTTTATTACAAAAGAAGATGTTTAAATTTCTTCTAAAATTGAATTTAGCTATAGAAATTTTTTCTAGAATTAAGTTTCTTATGTTTTAATACTTTTTATAAAAATTTTATGTCTTGTTTATGTAACTTAATTTTGTTTTTATTCTAAGTTTGGTTAAAAGTTTTTTAACCTTAAAGTTAAAATGGTGTTTTCTTTAATTATTTTTTAGGGTAATGTTTTGTCTAAGAAAGTATTTGTTTTTTTAGTTTTACTAATTTTAGTTATTGTTGTAGTTTATTTTGTTGTTGTTAGTTTTAATAATTCAGAATATTTAAGCAAAACCAAGCATGAAACAGATAATTGGGTTGTAATAGTTGATTCTAAGCAAGATGTTTTGGCTGTTGAAACTTCTGATCCAAATGTTTGGCAGACCTTTTCAGATTTGTATGAGAATCAAACCGAAATGTGGATAGGGGGCATCATAGAACAGTACGATAATTTTTGGGGTTTTAGGTTTAAACCTGATTCTATTGTTGTTGCACAAATCACTGTCGAAGGCGCTCAATCAAATATTAAGGCTATAAGTGAGAATCTTAATTATTGGATAAATATTTGGTCAAAACAAGCCTATGTTTTAGCTAAAGTCAACAAAATAAGTGATCAAACCACGATATTTCTTTCGCTTAATAGTTTTTAATTTTTATTTGTTAAATAATTTTCTAATAATTAACCCAATAAATAGTCCCACTATGCTTAGGGTGAATAATAGGATTTCAATTCCAAGGAGCTCTACGTAGTCTAGGAAGTACATGACATTAATCCAACGATAGTCAAATCCAGCAGCAAATATCATTAAGATTGCAAAAAATATTGAAGTCAATATTATTGCTTTTATTCCTCCGTCCCATGTTTTTCTTAAAAAAATGAATCCAGCAACAGCTGCTCCAGGTAATATTGAAGCCAATCCGCTAATTGTATATGCCAATGGTATAGCCATATTGTCATAAGTAAACCAAAATAAAGGGACCCAAAAAAGGAAACTAAACACATAGATTGCCAAAGCAGAACGAGAAGATTGAACAATATTTCCAAAAAAATTTATTATATATCCGAATACCAAAATATCCCCCACTTGAATAGTTCACATTTGCTATTTCTATTTTTATAATTTTTGGACAATTCAATTCTGTCAGTTGAGTTTAGATGGGTTATGGATAGTTTAATTTTATTTCAATAAAAATTTTGAATTATTTTTTAGTACTTTTTATATTTGATTTGATTTACAATATTACTCTCTAGATTTGGGGGAATTAAAATTTGGAAAAAAGATTTTTTTGCTAATTTTTATTGCAGTGGGCATTGGATGTCTAATTGGCGGATCATTTTATGTTATACAGACATTTGATTTTCTTAGTAGGGCTGTAGAAACTGAAGCTGTAGTAGTTGATTATTGGCTAGATCATTATAGTGAAAATTGGGATGAGTATCCTGTTTTTAAGTTTGTTGATCTCACTGGAGCCGAGGTTTACGCTGTTGGCAATGTTAATACTTCATATTATATTGGAGAAAAAGTAAAAATATTTTATGACCCAGAAAATCCTTCAGGTCAAGTTTATGCCGGAATGTTACATATGTGGGCTGTACCATTAACCCTTCTTGGAGTTGGATCTTTTTTTACAGGAATAGGAACATACGCTTTCATATATTCCGAGTGAATCAGAAGTAGTTGTAACCTACTTAATTTCTAATAGTATAATTTTCAGGTTTATTG
>JARRMA010000229.1:0-3025 GCA_037386505.1 Candidatus Bathyarchaeota archaeon | reverse complement strand
GATATGAAAAGTCATCAAACTTGAGCATTAATGGTCCAATATACAGTTTTGTAGGGTCATACTCAGATGGCGGTTCAATAGGTCCATAAAAAAGTGTAGGTACTGAATCTAATGTTTTTGTTCCTCTCTCTGTTGCTGCTACAATTTTTTATGGACCTATTGAACCGCCATCTGAATATGACCCTACAAAACTGGATATTGGACCATTAATGCTCAAGTTTGATGACTTCTCATACCATAAAACTAGTAAAACTGGAGTTCTTGATCCAGATACGCCTTGGTATCCGGGATGGGTAGTTGATAATATAAATAGCAATGATGGCGTGGCATGGAAAATATCGATAATGAATATTGATGATCGAAATATAACAATTAACAGATTTACCTCTTTTAATTTGATTCCAACAGAAACACCCCAAGCCACTCCGTCTTGGTATCTTGAACCAACAGATGAGATTTTGAATACACAATTTCTACAAATTAATCAAACAACAAGCCTGATATTCAAATGGACAACTCCGCTAAGCGGAACAGCTCGGAGTTTAACACTCCCAACATGCACATGTATGGTTTTTCTAACATTCTTTGGATTTTTCGAAGAAATTGACGGAACAGAAACTCCTTACGCTCAGACGATTCCATTTGAGGCATCAGTAACTGTAAGTTGAGAAGGATGAATATGAGGATGAACTTGATAATTCAAAGAAGAAACAAAGCTGTGGCTTCTGTAATCGGTTCAGTCCTCATGTTGGTGCTTGTAATTACTGTTGCTTCATTACTTTTCTTATCATTATATTCGTATGAAGAAAAAGCCCAAGAATCAATTAAAGTAGAAGAAGAAAGAATGCAAGAAAAAATTGTTCTATTATCCCTTTCAACAATAAATATCAGTGAAACCGAATATCTAAATGCTTTATTCATAAACAACACAGGAACTATAACTGCCCGAATTAGGGCAATCTATATTGATAACCTCTTTATCTGTGATCCAACTGATCCCTTACTTAATCCTGCTGACACTTATATTAATCCACAAGAATCCCTTTGGGTAAATATTCCAACTATGGAGTATAACCCTTTTTCCAAGATCGAAGCAGCTACTGAAAGAGGATTAAAATCTATAGACTATGAATGGAAACTCAAAAGCGGCAGCGAAGCTGAACCGCCAGGTGAAACAATGAGATTCAATTTTGGACCTCTAGTATTGGACTTTGACAAATTCTACCATGCTGAAAACGAAGGATCATATGATCCAAACTCGTGGAAGCCCGGATGGAGCGTAGAAAAAGGTGCCACCGTCGTGTGGAATATAACAGTAACGAACATCGATGATAGAGATCTTACAATAAACAAATACTCAGGTTTAACATTAGTCAGCAATGATGGCGGATTACAAAAACCTTGGTATATCGAACCACCAAATGGACAAGATACACAATATATTCCCGCAAACACCTCTGCTCAAATAATTTATATTTGGGACGCACCCCGAGAGTTAGGTTACGATAAAAATCAATCCGTTTATATTCAAGATTATCGATCCAAAGTTTTCTTAACCTTCTTTGGGATTTTCCATGAACACGATGGATCTACCACACCCTATGGACAAACAATACCCTTTGAAGCAGTTATACTAACAGATCCCTTGATGGAAATAACTGCCAATCCAACAATTCTTGCCGCAGGGTCAACCATGGCATCAACAATAAATGTCAAAGTTCGAGATGCCATGGGTCTTGTTGCCGTCAATACTCCTGTCAGCTTTGAAACCAATCTTGGAACACTAAGCTCTTCAATAGCTACAACTGATGCTGATGGAAATGCTTTAGTCACTCTCAATCCTGATTTATTCACTGGAACCGCTGTAGTAACAGCCACATCAAAATGGGCTTCAAAATCAATATCGTTAGAAATCGTTCCTGGAGAGCTTTCTTTAGATCCGGTTTCATTAACTGTGGCAGCAGGTTCAATGGATTCTGAGATTATGGCAAAAGTAACCCTGGATGGACCTGCACTTTCAGGTGAAACAGTAACCTTTACTACTGATGCAACACCAACTCAGGGAACTCTGTCTTCTAATACAGCATTAACTAATGGAGCTGGAGAAGCTTTTGTCACTTTCACTACAGGAACTGAAACAGGAACCGTAACCGTAACTGCCGAATGGGGAACCCTAACCCAAACAATGACCTTAATCATCATTTAAGAGAATGAATGTGAATGATATGAAACGATTGAAAAAGCTTGCGGGAAATAAGCGCGGTGTTTCTTCCATTTTCATAGCCATTTACCTTTCATTAATCGGCTTACTCCTTATTTCAACTCTTTATGCTGGTCAAGTCATTTCAAGATCAAGTATTACTGAATACATGAAAATTGAACAAGATAAAAGACAAGAAAACATCCAAATAATGAGATTCATAACTAACTCAAACGACCAAATCGTTAACCTTGAAGTAAAAAACAATGGTGCCATCACAGTAAGGATAAGAGCACTATACATAAACGAGATACTGGTAATAGACCCATCCCCACTTGAAGGTGATTCATACATCGAGCCAAAAGAAGCCTTAAACATATCGTTAATAACCATAAATCCTCTTATCCAATTAGATGATCCTGTATATGGTAACGTTCTAAATGCACAATGGACTGTAACAACTGAAAGGGGTACAAGATCATCTGAGTCTGGAATGAACCTCTGGGAAGAAACAGGCGGTCCAATATATGCTCCTAATAAATTCTATTCTGGTCCTTTAATGCTTCTTTTTGATATGTTTCATTGGAGAAGTGGAACTGGTCCTTGGAAAAATGGCTGGTCAATTCCCAAGACTGCTACAGATGTCACTTGGCAAATTCTCCTTACAAACGTAGATACGAGACCAATAACAATAACTGACCGCTCATGCTTCACTCTAGTTGGAAATGAACAACAGAACAATAGAATTGAGAGTTGGTTCGTTGACCCCGAATTAGGTGATTTGACTTTCATGCCTGGACACTATTATTTTGTCCATTACACATG
>JARRMA010000228.1:0-3031 GCA_037386505.1 Candidatus Bathyarchaeota archaeon | reverse complement strand
AAAAAAGTCGACATCTTTGGACTTGAAAAATATTGGTTTAGTAATTACAACATTAGGGAGTTACTTTATGTTTAATGTAATCTTGTATTATTTTACAGGTGGATATGACGTTAATCCTAGTGTTTGGTATGAAGTTATTGGTCCACTACATAACCCATATTTTTGGTGCTTATCTTTTCTATTTTTAGGAATAGCAATTTTAACCCAATTTAAAAAGAAGAAAAATAAGAACTTCTCTGAATCATAATGAACAATTTGGTAAAGTGCAAAAACATTTGATTTGGCATTTATTTTCGATGTTTGATAGAGACAAATCTAGTACCATAAGCACCTGAATATCGTGATGTTGGTCTAAGAAGAACAGAATCTGAGTACTGTTCAAGTATATGTGCTGTCCAACCCGTTATTCTGCTTGAAGCAAAAAATAGAGTAAAGAATTCTTTGGGAATGTTTAGTACGTTAAGAACTAATGAAGCATAAAAATCTACATTCGGATAGATTTTCTTTTTCTCATGAACCACTGCTTGAATTTTTCTAAAAATTTGATAAAGATCCATTCGATCAGTGCTTAAACATAACGATTCACTAATTTCTTTTAAATGTCTAGCTCTGGGATCATTAGTAACATAGACCCTGTGACCAAATCCCATTATTCTTTTACGATCAAACAATCGTCCCTCTATATACTCTTCTACTGCTTTATGATCATTAACATCAAGTAACATATCCATAACTCGTTCACTAGCTCCACCATGCAATCTTCCTTTTAAAGTTCCAATTGCAGATATAACAGCAGAATACATATCTGATAATGTGCTTGCTGTTACACGAGCCGAAAAAGTTGACGCATTTAAACCATGATCAGCATGAAGAATCATGTACCTTTCAAGAGCTTCTTTTTCCATCTCCTTGACAGGTTTTCCACGGAATATATAAAGAAAATTTTCTACAAAATCATACCCTTTTTTTGGATAAACAATTTCTTGATTGCTTCTTACCCTATAAATTGTTGATACTAATGTTGGGACTTTAGCTATTAAACTCAGTGCTCTTCTTATGTTTGTTGACGTAGAATCATCATTTAAGTCTGAATCATATTGTGCTAGATTCGAAATTTCGGCTCGGAGTATATCCATGGGATGAACGGTTTTTGGTGTATTTCTTATACTCTGGATTATTTCTTCAGGTAAACTCATTTCAATAAATAGTGTTTTTCTTATTTCTTTCAATTCGGATTGATTTGGAAGTTTCTTGTATATCAATAAATGTATTACTTCTTCGTAGCACACTCTTCCTAATAACCGATCAATATCGTATCCAACATAATAGAGAGCACCAAGAGGATCAACAAAACTTAGATGTGTTTCACATGCAGCGACATTTCTCAAACCACGAATATATTGTTTTTCTATAGACATCTTTTTCACTTAAATTTATATCCATAAATGATTTTTGATGCTTATATTCGTTTCAGAAATTGATTCGCACACGCGTCAGTTTATTTTATAAACCAATATTTTAAATCTTGGAAATTGATATAACGCAACACTGGTGAAAACAAATGGGAAAAATTAAAGTATCTGCAAAATGGCTGGAAAATGTTTGTTCAGTCGCAGAAAACACTAGAGGTCATTCAGTATGTTTAGACTTAGGAACCGCTAGTGGAGGAGACAATAAAGGACCATCAGCACTTGAATTAGCTATAATGTCTCTAGCGGACTGTGCAGTGACCATATTTGCAGATGTTTGTAAAAAAAGTAATGTTGAACTTAGCAAAATGGATGTTATTGCAGAAGCAGAAAAGCCTGAAGGTTCACCAATAATATCTGGAGTAAATTTGAAGGTTAAAATAGCTGCAAAGGCAAGAAAACAAAAAATTGATGCAATTTGGAGAAGAACTGAAGCAAACTGTCCAGTAGTTTACATATTTAAAGAAAATATACCCGTAAATATTGAAGTGGAAGCAATAGAGGAAGAATAAATTCTATAATTTCCTATGTAATTCAAAATGTTCTAGTAGCTTTGAGAATTGTTTTCTCAGAGTATTTAGAACACATTAAATCGAATATTTTTTCAGTAATTGTGCTGTATCTTTTGGATTTGCTAATGAATAATAGGCCCATTTTCCCTCTTTTCTTCGATTAATTAATCCTTGGTTTTCAAGTATTTTGAGATGATGAGAAAGATTAGGCTGAGTTGTATCTAAAGCTATCATTAATTCACAAACGCACATTTCTCTTACAGTGAGAAGTTTTAAAATTCTTATTCTTTTTTCATCTGATAGAGCTTTAAAATACTTGCTTTGCTTTCTTGACTTTTTAGGATCAGCAGTTTCTTCAGCTAGATTAATCAATTCTTTTCTATATTTTTCGAGATTATTGGCTAAACAGACTTCTGAATCGATAAGATTTTTGAGTCTTAGCTCTGCTTCTTTCAATTTTATTCAATATATATGAAAATAAAAAACACATTTAAATATGTTTTAAGAAAACACAATATATAAATAGTTATAAATACGTTTATATGAAATTATCTAGGGAACCTGATATGACAGAATCATGTGAAGTTAGACTAAATATTTTCGAAAAATATCTTGCTCTATGGGTTCTTATCTGCATGATTTCTGGACTTTTACTTTCCCAATTTATTCCCCAACTAAGTATTGCTATTAACAACCTCCAATTCGCAGGAATATCAATACCAATCGGTATATGCCTTTTTCTAATGATGTATCCAGCACTTTTGAATCTTCAATTAAGCGAACTAAAGAAAATCACAAAAAATCCCAAACCAATTTTACTAACTTTAATGTCAAATTGGATATGGGCTCCATTGGTGACTGCATTTCTTGCCTACTATTTTTTAGCTGGAAATAATCAACTTATAATTTCGTTAATTTTACTTGGATCAAGTCCATGCACAGCTATGGTATGCGTTTGGGGGGCTTTAGCCAAAGGAAACCAAGAACAAAACATTGTCAATACAACATTAAATACAATTACCATCATGATTTTGTACGCTCCTGTTGTTT
>JARRMA010000227.1:0-3033 GCA_037386505.1 Candidatus Bathyarchaeota archaeon | reverse complement strand
GTAAAGAACACAATAATTCCAAACGCTGCTGCAGCTGGTCCAGGAGTAAGCTTAGGGACAGTAATGATAACAACAGGAATATTGACCCAACTCGAAGAAGATGAATTAGTTAATGTAATTGGCCATGAAATGAGTCACCTCAAGTCACATGATCCTTTGGTCATGTCAACGTTGACAAGTGTAGAATTTTTAATCCGTTTCTATGTAATTTTGCCTATTTTCGCAGTAGTGGGAATAATAGGATTCTGGTTTTACTTCATATTTGCTATAGGACTAATCTATTTTTTTGGAAAGTTTCTTGAAGGAAGAGCAGATCTGGACTCAGCAAAAGTTATTGGTCAACCAAAAATTTTGGCAGAAGCTCTGAGAAAAATTGGTTTCAGAAGACTATTTCCACTTAATAGTAGAGAACCAGAATTCAGCGGTTACAGAAGATCTGAATGGCTCCGCTTTGATCCCCATCCCCCAGCTTATCATCGAATAACTACGCTTGATAACATTAAAGAACCAGAAAAAGTTAAACACACATTCCTTAGAACCATCAAAAATAACATAAAAGGTCTTCTTTTTGGATCATAATATTGGTGTCATTGATCATGTTCGATTCATTGAGAATTTTCTTAAAGATGTTTCTTATAATAGCAGTATTTTTTACAATTTTTTCATACTTGTTTGCTATTGTTTTGGGACCATTAATTTTCTATTTTACACCTCAGGGACTAACAACAGGCACAATTCATCTCTCAAGTCTGCCAATCTGGTTCTTTACAATTAGTGCAGATATACCAATAGGATTGAATTTAAACGTAGTATTTTTCATAATCTGGAGCATATTTATTTTAAGCTTTATCGCAGCTTATAGATTTAATGAAAATTTTCATAAAATAATTAAAGGTAACATTTTCCAACCTACAAGAAAACTATTTAACAATTGCCTCTTCAGTATGCCCGTCATAAACAGTATGACGCTAATTGCTGTAATAACTATCCAAAGCTTTCAAGAAGCTGGAGGAATCCCCACAGGTACATCTCCAGTATCAGGTAGTGATCCCCTCTTAGCTTTAGTAGATTTGTCGTATTCCGCAGTAATTGAAGAGATAGGTTTTCGAGTAATTCCAATCGGAATTTTCTTTGTTTTCTTTTTCTTTGTATTTAGACGACTGGGAACAAATTTTTCTTTAAAAAATAAGTTGAAACTTTTCTTTTCATCAATACTGTTTCCAGATCAAGCAAAAAAGATGGTTGGAGATAAGACAGTTAACGAATATGGTATTATTAAGGGAATTAGTTTGAGCGAATGGGGATTGATCATTTTTACTTCAATAATTTTTGGTTTGGCTCATTTTGATCCTGGGAATAGTTGGGAGATTGGAAAAATAACCACTGCAACATTCACAGGATTTGTAATTGGTTTGAGTTATCTCTTATATGGAGTTCAAGCATCCCTAATTTTACATTGGTTCTTTAACACCTACACCAAAACCTATCTAGTATTCTCAGACCTTTACCCAGCCATGACACCATTTTCTAATGCAGTTTGGATTTTTTCAATTATTCTAGGAATCATAGGATGGGTAACAGCAGGAATCTTATTTTACATAAAATTGGTTAAGTCAACTAAAAAAAGAGAGATCGATAAACAGAACATATTTGATTCTAATTTGCCAATATCTCTTCAGTGAGCTTGTTAATTGAAACAGTTTTTTGAGTGTTATTTTTCATTTCCCTTAAAACAACTTTGCCTTCTTTAAGCTCCTTTGGTCCAATTATCACTGCGTGAGTAACTTTTCTTCTGTTTGCATCAGCTAAAGCTCTTGAAATGGAACGACCCATAACTGCAGTTTCTACAGAAATTCCCGATTTTCTTAAAAGATTTGATATTTCTATTATCTTAGCATTGGTTTCATTTTTTACTGATATTACAGCAACTCTGACCTTTTTAGTGGGTTTTATAGAAACCTTCTGTTTCTTAAGAGCCAATACTATTCGATCAATTCCTTGCGCTACTCCAACGGCTGGAATTGGTTCTCCTCCGAATAATTGAATTAATTTGTCGTAGCGTCCTCCTCCACCTACTGCAATTTCAAGCTTGGGGACATATGATTCAAAAATCATTCCTGTATAATATTCTAATCCCCTAGCAAAGCCTGCTTCAACTGTTACATCAATTTTTTCATTGCTATTTTTTATTAATTCAAGAATATTCCAAAGATTGTCTACAGCATTGATAGATTCTTCATATTTTGCTACCGTTTCTTTAAGACTTTCAAGAACCCTAAAAGCATCATCACCTTTAGTTTCTAAGAGTTGTTTTAATATTTCCAAACATTTCTGAGAAAGATTCGTGCTATCTGCAAATTTTAATGCTTCTTCCCAACTTTTTTTATCTAATAACTGCCTGAGAGTGTTCTGTTTAGCATCATCTAATCCTTCCTGATTTAGTAAACCTCTAAGGATGCCTGTATGCCCAATCTTAAAGCGATAATTCTTTAGTCCCAATTTCTCTAAGAGATTATTGGTAAGAATTAAGATTTCTGCATCTGCTTCTGGTTTATCAGAGCCAAAAAGTTCATAATTTGATTGCCAAAATTCTCGATAACGCCCATATTGAGGTTCATCATATCTATATAGGCTTCCTACGGAAAAGAACCTGATTGGTTTAGGTTCGTTTCTCATCCTTGTGGAAATTAATCTAGCAACAGAAGCTGTAAATTCTGGACGCATGGCAACCTTCCTGCCCCCTAAATCCTTGAAAGTGTACATTCTTTCACGGATTTCCTCACTTGTTTTTGCTGCCAATAATTCATATGATTCTAAAACAGGAGTAATGATTTCATCATACCCGAATAATTTAGATACTTCTCTAGAAACTTGTTCAACATGCCGCATTTTTTCTGCATCTGTAGATAGTAGATCTCTCATTCCGCGAACTGTATTGTATATTTTAATCTCACCACATTTTATTTTAAATTAAGTTCTGAAAGCGAATAGTAAACAATTTCGCCTCTACGATTAATCACAGCAAGTACTAAG
>JARRMA010000226.1:0-3055 GCA_037386505.1 Candidatus Bathyarchaeota archaeon | reverse complement strand
ATCGGAATTTTGTTTGAGAGCTCCGAAACCGACGAAAAAGGAATTAAAATGACAGCTGAGGAGATGGGAATTGATTTAGTTTACATTCCATTTCGTAAAGTTGCCGTCAGATTTAATGAAAAAGGTTACAAACTACGAACCAAGGGAAAAGATTACACAGACACAGTTAAAGACATAGAAGTAGTTTTAAATCGAGCCCAAAGCAAAAACCGTAGATTATTTGCAGCCAACGTTCTTGAGGCTTTCGGCAAACACGTAATAAATCCTCAATGTGTCGAATATGCGTGTTTTAGTAAATTAAGATCCTTACTTCATTTTTGGAAAGCTGGAATCAAAATTCCAGATACAGTTTTTATCCCAGTTGACTCTAACGAAAAAACCTTAGATGGACGGGAAATACATAATGAAAATGACATAGCAGACTTACTAGAAAAAGAACTTGTGAGCAATATTGTAGTCAAACCTGATGCAGGTACACATGGGAAAAGCGTCAAACTTGCTAAAGAACGTGAAGAATTACTAAACATACTCAGAGAAGTTAAACCATCGATAATTAATCCCGTGGGAGTTTTAGCCCAAAACTTAGTCGAAAAATGGTTTTATGATTTGAGGATAATAGTTACAAAAGAAAATGGAAAAAAACCTTACTGTTATCCAACTGCCTTAGCAAGAGCAGGATTCAAAGACTTCCGAACAAACACATTTCTAGGCAACATGGTTATAGGAGTAAAACTACCTCAACACATAAGAGAAATTTCAGCAAAATGCGGTTCAGCTATGGGTGAAGAAAGCAAATCTTATCTTTTAGCTTTTGATGCCATGGTTGAGGTTGGAAAGAACAAATTTGTTGACGATCAATATCTAAAAGGATTATTCGATGACCTTGAAAATTCATTTAACGTCGTAAAAAGCGTTAAACTAGATAAAACTAAACGGACGAATTTTCCAGTATGGAATAAAAGATTGGAAAAGGCCTTTGAAAATTATAAGAACCAAGAAGCGTACTTGAAAATCCAAAAAATTATTGAAGAAAACATGGAAAAAAATAAGCATAATGTTATGTTCCATGAAACAAATGCATGCCCAGAATTTTGGGAACAAACTAGATTAGCTGCGGGACTAAATTTAGCAGAAGCTCTACTTAATGGGGCTAAAAGTATAATCGATTCATAAAAAGGTAGAAAAAATAATGATGAAGATTGGAGTAATTGGAGGTTCAGGATATGTGGGTGGTGAGTTAGTAAGATTATTGCTTCCACATCCAGAAGTTGAACTAACCACCGTGACATCACGGGCAAATGCAGGAGAATTCATCTTTACTGTTCATCCAAACCTTAGAGGAGCAACACAACTAAAATTCATGACTCCAAATATTTCACAAATAACAAAAGACTGCGACATAGTCTTTGCTGCCATGCCTCACGGTAAATCATTAAACCTTGTACCACAACTTCTTGAAACTGGATTGAAAGTAATTGATATGAGTGCGGATTATCGACTTAAGAATCCGGAAGATTACACTAAATGGTACAAATGGAAACATACTCACCCTGATTTATTAAAAGAAGCAGTCTATGGTTGTCCTGAACTTCATCGTGAAGAAATAAAAAAGGCAAGACTGATAGGTTGTCCAGGTTGCATGTCAACTGCTACAATTTTAGGATTAGCTCCTCTCGTAAAATCGGGTATAATAGAAGAAGATAGAATAATAGCCGACGTTAAGATAGGTTCCTCAGGTGCAGGCCAAAAACCTACAGTTGCATCTCATCATCCTGAAAGAGCAGGAGGTGTAAGACCCTATAAAGTTGCAGATCATAGGCATGTAGCTGAGGTCGAACAGGAACTAAATTTACTTTCTAAAGAAAAAATTACTGTATGTTTCACGCCTCATGCTGTTAATATGATAAGAGGTATTCTTTCTACAATTCATGCATTTCTAAAAGAACCTATTAAAACAAGGGACGTCTGGAGACTTTATCGTTCAATGTATCAGGATGAGCATTTTATTCGGTTTGTCAAATTCAAGAAAGGACCATACCAATTACCTGATCCAAAAATCACTATGGGATCAAATTATGTCGATATTGGCTTTGAATTAGATCCTCGAACAAATAGAATACTCGCATTTTCAGCTATTGATAATCTTATGCGAGGCGCTTCAGGTCAAGGTGTTCAGTGTTTGAATGTTATGCTCGGTATTGAAGAAACTACCGGATTAGAATGTCAAGGTTATCATCCAATGTGATAAAAAATGTTGATTGTAGTAAAAGTTGGTGGGAGTATCCTAAAAGATGTCCCGCCTGAAATAGTGTCTGATATAAAAGAAATTATTTTAGAAAATCAATTGATTTTGGTTCATGGTGGAGGAAAAGGAGTCACAGAAATAGCCGCGAAATTAGGTAAAGAACAAAAATTCGTATTTTCCCCAACAGGATTCCGTAGCCGATATACAGACAAGGAGACCATGGAAATTTTCACAATGGTTATGGCCGGAAAAATAAATAAGAAACTGGTTTCTGCGATTCAGAAGAAGGAGATACCTGTTGTGGGACTTTCAGGTTTAGACGGTTTCTTATTACGAGCTGATCGTAAGAAAAGATTGGTTATTATCAACGAAAAAGGAAGAAAACAAGTTATTGATGGTGGATATACGGGAAAAGTAAACAAAGTTAATGATTCTCTATTATCAATTCTTTTAAAAAATGGATTCGTTCCTTTAGTTTCACCAATAGCAGTAAGTGAAGAATACGAACCGCTTAATGTTGATGCTGATAGAACCGCAGCCAATATCGCAGGAGCCATGAAGGCAGATAAACTTGTTTTATTAACTGACGTAGAGGGTTTGATTTTGGACAGCAAATTGGTTCGTGAATTGTCTGTTGAAGAAATAGGAAATAAAATGAAAAAAATCGGAGGCGGTATGATTACAAAAGTTTATGCTGCCAAAGAAGCCATTAAAAATGGTGTGAAGGAAGTTATAATATGTTCGGGCACCAGAAAGAACCCGATTTCTTCTGCAATAAAACATGAAAGCTGTACGGTGATAACTAATGAA
>JARRMA010000225.1:0-3063 GCA_037386505.1 Candidatus Bathyarchaeota archaeon | reverse complement strand
TTAGATAAAGAAGAAAGGGAATACATTGATTCTCTTATAGATCAGGGAAGAGAACCGGGAATAAAACCGCTCATATCAAAGATGCTTGACGTTTACAGAAGTATGCGAATTTATGATTGGAAATTTCCTGGAGAATATTATATCGGCATAAGCCGTGTAGCTTTTCTTAATGTTGAATTTCTCGATATTTTATTAAAATACATTCCACAGGAAAAATGGAAAGAAGTGGGAAAAAAGATAGGATTAATTGCCAAAGTTTCCATGGAAGCCAGTATTGATATAGAAACAACAAAAAAAGATAGTTGGTCTGAAGTTTTCAAAAGGTTGCGTGTTCAAGGTTTTGGTGATTTTTACATAAAGGATAAATTTGTAATAATAAGAACACCACTTATTAGTAATTCATTGTTTTTATGCGGATTCATAGAAAGCTTACTTAATATAAAGTTGGAAGCTAGAACATTAACTCCCCCCCTAATCTTTGAAATCACTAGTTGAAAAATCCGAGTATTGATCGTTTATTTTACAATATGGTTTAACCATTTACAAAATAGCGATATTTAGAGTATATATTGAGTCTTCATATTTATTAAATAATAGAAATCTAGAGACTTTTTGTATCGGAGAATTAAACAATGAGAAGAACACTAAAATCGAAAAAGGGAATTTCACCAATTCTAGCAACATTACTGCTTATCGTTATCGCTGTTTCTGCTGTTATTGTAACATATGCATGGGTTATGACTTTCACATCATCTACTGCTGATCAAGCAGGAGCAGTTTTAACAGTTGAAAACGTAAGATATTTTGACAGCTCAGGAAAAAAGGTTGAGATTACAATAAGAAATTCTGGAACATCAAATGCAAACATTGTCGAAGTCTACGAAGGCCCATCTAGCTCAAATCTTCAAACAATTAGTTCAGTAACTTATGATCCAGAAAATCTAGTAAGTGAAGGGGCTTCCAGCAAAATCTCATTTGACCTCGCATGGACAAGTGGAACACGCTATTACTTCAAAGTTGTCACACAGGAAGGTATCAGTCTTCCATTCAGCGCTGAGGCTTAAATTTCCTATTTTCTAACTTTCAAAATAATTCAATTTTTCCACCTTCGAATTTTTATATTGATTATTTCAATAAACAATCCAGTTGATCCAAATTGAATCAAATATTAGAAGGTTCCAGAGTAATTTTACTTCTAGGCTTTCTAATTTTTGCATCTTGGAGTGATTATAAAAATAGAGAAGTTAGTAACAAAGTTTGGGTTATCCTAGGACCAATATCTCTTTTTTTAACTGGTTTTCAATTTTTAGTTTATTCTCCCAAACCTATTCAGAACTTAATATTTTATGTGTTATCTTTTGGAATAACTTCAGCTTTAGCCATAGTCATCTTTTATGTTGGAGGTTTTGGAGGGGCAGATGCAAAAGCATTAATGTGCATTGCTCTAGCTTTACCAGTCTATCCAAATAATTTGCTCCCTCGACCGTTAGGTTTCATATCTCCACTTTTTCCGATTACAATATTTACAAATGGTGTCCTTTTAGGATCACTTAGTGTATTCTATGCTTTATTTCGAAATATTATATGGATAGCTAAACACAAAAAAAGCATTTTTGACGGGCTGGAAAACGAATCTTTTGGAAAAAAACTCTTGGCACTATTTAGTGGTTACAAAATAAATTTGAACAAAATAAAAAATGGACACATGTTTCCTCTTGAAGATATTGAAGTAAATGATGAAAGAATGGAAAAACGAAAGCTATTGGTATTTCCAGACGATGAAGAAAAAGAAGAAATTATTTCAAAACTTTTAAGAAATTTAGAAAAAGAAAAGCTTGATGCAGGTATATGGGCTACTCCTGGTCTACCGTTACTGATCTTTATTACGCTTGGCTCAATAATTGCATTAGTTTACGGAGATATCGTATGGATTTTAATCAGTTCAATTCTTGGTTAAAATAAAGAATGCTGGCCTAAGACAAATGTTTTCAATAAAAAATATAATTCATGCATCTTTAAATCTAAATCCATATTAAAACATCAAAACATGTTCATAACCATCCAAATTGTTCAAATAATAATTTAAGATCAAATATCAGGTGAAAAAAATTCTTTAAAATTTTATGAGACTTTAAGAAATTTTTAATATCATAAACAAGAATCATTTTTAGAAGTGATTAAATGAGTAGTTGGAAATGGAATCTTATTGAGGGAACAACATTTCTAATATTGGGGATTCTTCTTTTAGTGTATAATTATTGGAATATTGAAGCCATAGATTTTGAGAATATTGGGGGTAAAATCAGCGCTTCTTTAAATCCAACTTTTTCTATTCTATTGATTATTGGATTCTTTTTTGTAGGTGTAGGAACAGCTCAATCTGCAGTGACAATAACAATATATAAATTAGATAGAAATAGCATCAATAATTAGATTTAAATTTAGGTTTTAATCAAAAATTATCCACTAGAACCCTGGACTTTTATTCCTCTTTGATCGCAAACACTTAGTGTTATTGACGAATTAATAGGTTCATCGCAAAATATTGTATAAATAAGGGAATAACTTTCATCATAACGTGAGGTAACATTCGCTATAGTTGATCCACTTAATATCTGAAAGTTTTCTTTTTTTAAGTTAAATACCGGGATATCGTCTTCTCTTGAAACTGTCACATTTATTGAATTTGTAGGATATTCATTCGGTGAAAAAATTGTCATTTTCAGTAATTCTGTTGTCATGAAGTTATATTCTGTTAGTCCTAAGGATTCAATGTTCATTGTAAAGTTGACTTTCGCTTCAGAGAAAGAAACATTCGCATTCCATGAAGTCTCCAATCCTGTGTCACCTTCTAAAAAGTTGCTAAGTGTTATTCCATAACCAGGATATATTGTTGTTAGATCCTTTTGCCATTGATTCAAATTATTCTTTAAAATTGAAGAATTTTGAGGATTTGTATTTGTATAATTAGATAAACTAATTTGAACAATCCTGTTTGAACTCAATTCTATATTACTTATTAGAGTTAGATATTCTTCCCACGGTTCATACTTATAATAAGTC
>JARRMA010000224.1:0-3064 GCA_037386505.1 Candidatus Bathyarchaeota archaeon | reverse complement strand
TTTTCCATCTAAAGGATTAATAATGTTATTTTTTGACTAAACTGAGAACTATGAGTCAGTTGAAAAAATAAACATTCATAATCTAGTTTAAATTAATTAATTAGTTAGAATGAAAAAATTACTCAGAAGTTAATTTATGAATATTATTAATTATTTGTTGATAAGCTATATAACAGATCATAAATCCTGAAATGGCTGTTGGAATCGGGATAATTAGTATTGAAAAAGACCATAATATTCCTAAAGAATATAGAAAAAGAGGAAGTATTGTTATAACTATACAAACACCCATAATCAGGAAACCTAGCCATACTCCCTTTTGATCAATAAATCGAGCTCTTGGTACTTCTGAAAAGTCAGGGAATCGACTACCTACGGCTAATCCAACAAAGGAACATTCAAGAATAATAGCAAATAATGCTGCAGCAATTGCAATAATCACTTCTAATCTAGGTTGAACAATAAGTTGAATCAAAAATACTACAACTAACATGATTGATACAGAAGCAATAATTGGAATTGAAATCTTTGCTTTAGCAATTTCTTTTATTTTCAATGGAACAATTTGCAAGTTTAGAAAAGCACTTCCTTCCTGTCCGATACTTGTTAAAGACACATAAAATGCGAATAATAACAAGCCCATCAATGGCCCCCAAAAAACTGTTAAACGATCCAACGTAGTGGTTGCAGTAGATAAAGAAGATTGAACAGAAAAAAGTGAAATAATACTGATCCCTAGGGGAACTGCTATCCAAATGAGCATCTCTTTACGTCTGGTTAAACTACGAAAATCTTTTTTTATTAATGCAGATTCGGCTAAAGTGAAACCTAGACTTCCTAATAATCCCTTTTTAGGGGTGTAAGGTTTCGATTCTAATTTTATTGCGAATGGAGAAGGAACCCAATATTTTTTTCTTAAATTTATACTTACCCATAGAAGCAATGTTGTAAAACTCAAACTTAATAATCCATAAATTACCGTTTGTAAAGATTCTGCAGATAAATAGTTCAATATAGTCAAAGAAGGCCAAAGGATAGGTATGAACCATGCATATTCTATTCCACCCATAAATTGTTCAAGAATTGAAAACAAAAAATTGACATTAGATACTAACATAAAAACAATAAATATAGTAATAAAAATAGCCATTCTAACTACTATAGCTGTTCTACCAGTTCGTTTGTAAACCGATGAAGATACACGATTTGTAATGGCTCGAATTATTTCCAGTATAAAAGATCCGAGAAATAATCCCATAATACTGATGACTAAACTGAAAAAACCAATATCTAACATGTTTGAAGCTAAGGCTAAACCTAAACTTGCACCAAAAACAATTCCAAGAAGTGGAGCTAGAAAATAAAGCATTGAAAGTACCGAAGCAATTACAAATTCTAAGGGGCGAATTGGAAGCCAATTAATAATATCAGAAGATCCCACTGAAGATGATTGACTAAATTCAAAAAGTAACCCATACATTATTGCAGCCAAAGTCATTAAGGATGGAAGAAAAATAGCAATCTGAAACATAAAAGAAGATAAACTAAGCTCTCCAAATAAAGATCCGACAAAATTATTTGCCAAAAAAATTGATAAAATAAAACCAACCAAACCAATAATCAGGTTTAATTTTGGGGACCTAGCGAATCCTCTAGGTACTGAACCTTTCATTCTCTGGGCTCTCACAGAAGATAAAGCCAAGACTTTTGCAAAGTGAAGAATCAGCCTAATATTCAAAGGCTATTCACCTCATTTTCCGAGAGCTTCAACAATAGCTTTAATGTTATTTGTCCCGGTTAATTTAAGAAAGATTTCCTCAAGAGAAGAATCTGGCATCTTAGATTCTCTACGTAAATCTGCAGGTTTTCCTTCTGCAAGTTTACTTCCTTTATACATTATTGCTATTCTATCACAGATTGCATCCGCGATTTCTAAAACATGGGTACTAAGAATAGTTGTTACTCCTTCATCTGCTAATTTATGAATTAAATCCTTAACAATTTTTGCGGATTTGGGATCTAAACCACTTAATGGTTCATCAAGAATCAGTAATTTAGGTCTATGTAATAAAGCAGCTATAATTGCGATTTTCTGTTTCATTCCATGTGAATAACCGCTGATCATTTCATTTTCTCGATTTTCTAATTCAAATGCTGACAAATATTCATCTATTAGATTCTTTTTTGATTCTAAAGTTATACCATAAACATCAGCTATGAAATCAAGATATTCAAGACCAGTTAAAAATTCGTACAATCTTGGACTTTCAGGTACATATCCAACAATCTTCTTAATTTCCCAAGGTTGTTTCAAAACGTCAATTCCATACACATTCAAAAGTCCAGAATCTGGTTTTAACAATCCCATAATCATTTTCATTGTTGTTGATTTGCCAGAGCCATTCGGTCCCAGAAAACCAAAAACAGTTCCCTCTTTAATCTGTAGATTTAGGTTTTTTACTGCTTGAATATTATCAAAATTTTTTGAAATACCATTTAAATTAACTGCTATTTTTGTTTCTTCAGTAATCAATTAACAACATACACCTACATATGAAATCATCACTTAGCTTGTAATAAAACTGTCCTTGATTTGGTTGTTTAATTTTAAAAAATCCAGAGAATTTATAACCAATTATCTCCTTAACGGCTTTAAACTGTGGTGGACAAGGTATCTGTAACAAAATTTGATGAATCACACTGCCACAAATGGGCTTCTCTTCTTAAAAAAAGAAAAAACAAAATAGATACTGCCCTAGAAGCCATTTCTTTAGGAGATTACGAAACAGCGAAAAAAATGGTTGATGAAGTTTTTCACGGATCATCTGGCAGAACTAACGATCCAGGGATGGAAGGATCATTACTTTACCATATGGCTATGATAACCAAAATGTCTGCTGAATCAAAAATTATTCTGGAAGAACTTAAAGTTGATCAGCCATCTGTAAAAAAAGAATTAATAGAAATGTATGACGATTTTGTTTTAGATACTGAAGATTTAATGGATAACATAATCGTTTTTGATAATAATTTATTTCTAGAAAGCAAGAAAACAGATCTCAGC
>JARRMA010000223.1:0-4287 GCA_037386505.1 Candidatus Bathyarchaeota archaeon | reverse complement strand
CTTCTGCCAAACATTCTGACTGCTTCACAGAAATCACACCAAAAAGTACAACCACGGCTTGTGGTTAAATAGAAAACATCTTCAACTTTTCGAAGACTTTCAAGAGGCCAGAGATGACGTGCAGGATATGGAAGCTCATCAAGATTTTCTATGTAAGGTCTGTCAGGATTTCTTATTATTTCCCCATTTTTTCTAGCAGTTGTTCCAATTACATCATAAAAGCTCTCACCCGATTCTAACCGTTGAACTAACTCTAAAAGAGTATATTCACCCTCCTTTCTCACAACAACATCCAAATCGGGGCATTCTTGCAATGCTTCTACATCCCAGAATGTTGCATGAGGACCACCAAGAACGGTTACACAATTAGGATGAATTTCTTTAGTCAATTCAGATAAGTGTAACGCAGATTTATAGGTGAGAGTTATTGCGGTCATTCCAACAATGCTAGGTTTACGCTTGCTTATCCTTCGTTTAAACTCGTCATAATGAATATTGAGCGCCTGGCAATCTATGACATCAACATCGTAATTATTTTTTTCAAGAACAGCCGCTAAATAGCCCAAACCCAGCTGTGGAAAAGGCATATGCTGATGAGGACTAATAGGATATGGTGGATTCACGAGTGTTATATGAGGCTTCATAGTTTTCGCCTAAAGATTCAATAGTCCAAAGATAGAAGAAATTAGTTACTTAATATATTTTACATAAAATGATTTAATGGCAATAGATTCATAGGTATTTATTAAAATAATAGTTCAAACAGAATTTGTTTTCCAAACGTTTTTAGGTTTAAAAAGGGTATAGCGAATACCATCAATAGTACCTAAGAAAATCTAACTCTTACGTATGAAGTGGGAACAATTGCGTGTCTGTCTAATTAATCCACCCCGAATTCATCCAAAAGGTTGGGGAAAACCGACTGTTTACCAACCCATTGGAATTGCTTACGTGGCAGCTGTATTAGAAAGACAACACAAAGTAAGCATAATTGACTCTCCAACTGAAGGTTGGAGAAATCTAATTCCAATAGATGATGCAAATTATCGAGTTGGTTTAAAAAATGAAGAAATAACCGATAGAATAAAACGATTGTCACCAGAAATTGTAGCTATAAATATTCCATTTTCTGGCTGGTCTAAAACTGCCTTCGAAGTTGCTTCAATAGTAAAAAAGATTGATAGAGATATTGTCACAGTTTTAGATGGATTACATCCTTCAGCCAGACCCATTGAATGTCTTTCAGATCCAAATGTTGATTTTATTATACAAGGAGAATCCGAATATACTATGCTTGAGTTGGTCAACACATTAGACCAAGGTAAAACCGATAAATTATCCTCCGTAGAAGGTATTGGTTTTTCTAAGAATGAAAAGAAAATAATCACTCCTCCAAGACCTGAGATTGATGATTTAGATTCTCTACCTTTTCCAGCCAGACATCTACTTCCTATGAACATGTATTTTGAGGCGGTGAAGGAAAATCCGATAAGAGGCATTATTCGCAAACGCTATGCAATAATGATAACCAGCAGAGGTTGCCCGCATGAATGTATTTTCTGTTCTAACCACATTGTAATGGGAAGAAAATGGCGCGGTAGAAGCCCTGAAAATGTTGCTGAAGAAATTGAAAAATTAGTTAAAACCTATTCAATTAAGCAAATAGATTTCTTTGACGATAACATGACCCTCATTAAAAAAAGAGCAATGAGAATTTGTGATTTAATTATAGAACGGGATTTTAACATTGAATGGTATGTTCCAACAGGCGTAAGAGTTGATACACTTGATGAAGAGCTCCTAAGAAAAATGAAAGCTTCTGGATGCAAAGGAATAAGATTTGCACCTGAATCAGGAGTACAACGTGTTGTAAGCCAAATTATCAAAAAGAATCTAGATCTAAAAGATGTTGAAAAAGCTGTAATTCTAGCTAAAAAAGTTGGAATAAAAGTAGGAATTTTCTTCATACTTGGACTTATAGGCGAAACAAAAGAAGATATGGAAAAAACAATAAAATATGCATACAAACTTAGAAAATTGGGAGCCTCAAATTTTCACTTTAGCATAGCCACCCCATTATACGGAACAGAATTATATGAACAAGCAAAACGAAATGGTTTATTAAAAGAAAACTTTAGCGATGAAGCCTTAGCACGGGCTGAACCGTTAATTGAAACTGAGGAATTCTCCCCAGAAGATGTACGTGAATTATGTATAAGAGCAAATATTGTAAATCAAACAATTAATCGAGATAAAATACTAAAAGCTATTCGAGACCCAAAAAAAGCATTGAACATCATAAAGACCATATTAAGTAAACCAAAAAATTAAATCAATTTTAAAAAACAACAACTAGACATAAATATCAAGGATGATTATTCAAAAATTATATGTTCCTACGAAGAACATTTAGGAAACCATCTCTTCGTATTGTATGAATTATTCGTTTGAATGAACGATTAAAATTCCTATGAAATCTTCTCTGAATTTTCTCAACTAGTGCATAATCGAAATCTGGAGTTTTAACTAACAAAACATAATCTTCAATACGTTCATAGAGACCTTTTTCCTTAATTTCATTATATAAATCACTGCCAGGATATCCAACAAAAATGTTGAACCGAACCCAATCAGGATCCAATTTACGGGCAAATTTGTAGGTAACTTTCATGTCTTCAACAGTTTCCCCAGGTAAACCCAACATAAAAGAACTCGCCGTCCTAACATCTTCTTCTTTGCAGAGCTTAAAAGCATCCAAAGCTTGTTGAAGCGTGATTTGTTTATTAATTTTCTTTAAAACACGTGCTGAACCAGATTCAACACCAAACCAAATAGTTCTACAGCCCGCAGTTTTCATTTCTCTAACTAAATCTCGAGAAATTAAGTCAACCCGCGTGTCACAAACCCATTGTAGATCTAATTTAGCTTTTTTAATTGCTTTACACAACTCTATTGTACTTTTTTTGTTAATTGTGAAATTATCCCCCACAAAATAGACACCTTTCGTGCCAATTGAAAGGACAACCACGTATCACATTCATTGTATCAACGGGTTTAACACTAAGATATTCCATCTCCCTTGAATAAAGACGCATAGGTAATAAATGCCTAGCAGGAAAAGGAACATCATCTAAATTATTTATCAACTTAGGAGCATTTTTTACAAATTTTTTTCCTTTTCTATAAGCTAAACCAGAAATCTTTGAAATACCAGACTCATCTACACCTTTAACTATATTCTCAGTAAGTTCAACAATTGCACGTTCACCTTCTCCCATTATCACATAATCAATTTCAGGATGTTGTAACATACTTTCAGGCAGATAAGATGGATGCCACCCTCCGACCACTACTTTACAAGAAGGAAGAACATCTTTCACAGCTTTTGCCGTTTCTATACATCGACTAAAGGTTACAGAACCACAGGTTATACCTACTATTTGGGGAGAAAGTCCCTTAACTAGCTCTTTTACCTCACTAACTGGTTTTTTTAAAAGATAATTATCAAGCATTTCTACCTGATAACCCGCTTTTTCGAGAGAGCCAGCAATATAAGATAAGCCTAATGGAGGAAACCTTCTTCCAAGACCCCAAGGCGATTCTTTTGGCGGATCAGTAGTCATCAACAAAATCATGCAAAGGTTTCTCCTCGATAAGATGATAAATTATTATAGCACACATAAAAAGCCCTAAATAATAACCTTTGTATATCCACAATTTGATTAATTCCCAAAAATAATAAACAAATAATTTTAGAACAGATTACCTTTAAAAAACGAAATCGTTTTTAAATTGCAATTTATACTAACAATGTCAATCTGTACTGGATCTGATCTTAAATGGCATGCCCTGGTCCCCCTAAAAAACTTCAAGGGCCTCTAATGATTACATCTTGGAGAGCCACTGGAGCGTGTAACTATAGTTGTTTATACTGCAATGTAGATGCAAATACAAAACCCTCTCCTGATGAATTAGACACAGAATGGGGATTACGACTTGTTGACCAAATCTATGAATTTGGATCTCAATGGTTTGGCTTGAAAGGTGGAGAACCTCTTGTTAGAAAGGATATATTTACACTCATCGCTCATGCAAAAGAATTAGGACTTGAAGTATGTTTATTAACCAACGGATATTATGTTGATGGAGAAATTCTAGACAATTTAGCCAAATATAATGTTTATACTTCAATAAGCATAGATGGATCAGAAAAAGCAAACGATGCTTTGAGAGGTAAAGGAGCATACAAAGCAGCATTATCTGCAATTAAAAAACTCTCAAAAGCAG
>JARRMA010000222.1:0-3071 GCA_037386505.1 Candidatus Bathyarchaeota archaeon | reverse complement strand
CAAAATTTAGAAAAGAGGGGACAGATATCTCTCGGGTCCCAAAAAATCACCTACAATACTAATTCATCATTTTTTACATATGTTAAGTCGTTTAATTCTTTATGGTATTGGACTGTAATTTTCATCTCTCTCTTTTCATTATTTACAATATTTTTAATAAAAGAAAATATATATCCATTAATTTATTTAAGGAACATTTGTGCATCAATATTACTTTTATTTCTTCCTGGTTTTTCACTTGTTAAGGTTCTATTTTCAAAAAAAGATCTTGATGTTCTTGAACAAATAGCCCTTAGCGTGGGAATCAGTTTAGCTCTAGTGGCTATTGTAGGCGTTACGCTGAACTACACACCTTTTGGAATTCGAACGTTTCCACTTGCAATAATCATATGTGCTATAGTTGTGGTTTTCTCTTCAATAGCTGTAATTCTTGAAAATCAAAAAAGATAAAACGCGTACTTTCTAATTCATTGTTTAAAAGAGAACAATTCCTATCAGCGCACGCGACTTGTTATCATGACTAATTTTTATTGAACGCTTTTATCATAAATCTTTAATCGATGATCAAATTTGTGATAATAAATTATTGGAACTTTATTGAACTCCTGCAATCAGTATATCAAAGTTAAAATCTGTTACTCCCTCAATATCGGAATCTACGGCTAAGGTTAATAAAATTTGAATGACTTCTCCTGATTTTACTTCTTGCCCATTATAATCCCAATTCAAATTAATATAATCTAGTGCAATGGCAGGTTCCCACTTCGAAGTTTTTATTGAAAAAATCATACCCTCTGGACTCTCATTTTTAATATATAGTGATATGCTCTGGTAATTTCCTGGCTCAATTCTTCCCCATTCCAAAGACTTTTCTGGCAGACTACAGTTACAGTCCAGATATAGCCCGATTCCAGGACTGGTTTCTATTTGTATGGATCCCGAATTAGGGACTGTTCTTGTTACTTGAGATGCTGAGAATGTTTGGCTTACGAAAGATAATGTAACTGTGTAAATAACCAACACGATCATTGCTGTTGTAATTATTGACTCTTTACTAGCCATTGGATTAACCCTGATATCTTGTATCGTCCGACGTAATAAATATTTTCTTTAACTCGAACTACACAAATACATTTTATTTAAAAATAAAAAAATATGTATTTATAATTCTAAAAATGGCTAATAATGCAAAATGCTTATTCTTCTTTTTGTATATAACTTTTATTACTCTATGTCCTTCATATAACACTTGGTAATCATATAACAACTTAGGCATTTTTCTGAAATATTGCTATCTGTACCAAGGACTTTTATGCTTCCATAACCACGTGGACACTCTATAAAATTATCATGATCTGAATTTAATGTTCCAGCGTTAACTCGCCTACTATGTTCATCAGATTGTTTTAAGTACGCTTGAACTATTTTTTTCTCTCCAAAACTGTCTGATATTTTTGTCAAGTATAACACTAGTAAAAATATTACTGAAATTACTAAGATGAGATCAATCGCACTCAATTCGAAATTTAACACTTTTCTTCATTGATTCAGATTGGGCTCTTTCTATTTAGAATTATTGAATTTATACTCAACATTCAAGCTACTATTTATACATTAACTCAAATGAAATCCCAATTAGCACATATGCCTATTTATTCCGAATGTGAATAATTTTTCACTGAGAAATCCTTATAAATTACTCATATCTTATTTAACACGATTCCATTGATATATCCAAGATGGAAATAGAACTTATATTCTAAATAGTGAAAATAAAGCTTAATTAAATGAGAGTGAAGAAACATGATATACGAAACACAATCAAATGCAAGCTATCTAGGGAGTTACAAAAAGAACAAAATAAAACAATTGTTTTCAATTACTTTAGTAGCATTTTTACTTCTTTCCACACAATTTATTATATTTTCATCAATTGTTTATGCGGAAGAACCCTCTACATCAACAATTTTCACACAATTGGGAATAACTGATGTTTCACCCATAGACATAGAGACATTTTCGCCTGGAATTTATAAAGCTACACTTCTAGCAGAATTCGCTCAATATCACAACATATCAATTCTAAGTTATTATGCTGTTGGCACAGATGATTATAAAACAATCTTTACAGGACCAGAAGGTGCAACAGGATTTTGGGGAGGTTTTGCGCTTTCTTACGAAACAAAAATATTTACTATTGATCAATCATTTGGAATATCGATGCTATCGGCATACCGCTATTTCAGTGAAACAGATCTCAATCCCGATTCACCTATAAAGCATGCCCAAATTTATGAAGATCTAAATTCACCAAACACATTTATTATATGTTTCGAGGATTCATTTGAAGGATATGACCTAGACTATAATGATTTAATTTTTTCACTTGAAAAGATAAACCCACCTGAAATTCAGAACGTTATTAGAACACCATTGAACCCTTTAGCAAATCAAGAAGTTGAAATTAACGCTGAAGTCATTAAAGGCACTACCGAAATTGATTCAGTACTTTTGAGTTACAATGTAAATTCTTCCGGATGGACCAATACGAGTATGACACATTCTGCAGACTATTTTACAGCAAAAATTCCCGCTCAACCCGATAATACCCAAATTAGCTACAAAGTACACGCATATGACATTAATGGTTATTCAGATATATCGGACCTCTATTCATATTCCACACTTATACCAAATAAATCACCAAACGCAATCATAAGCAATTCACCATCGTTAACATATACAAATGAAGAAATCAATTTTGATGCTTCAGAAAGTTCAGATCCTGACGGTATAATAGTGTCATTCCATTGGGATTTCGGTGATGGAACTGAAAAATCAGAAATGATTGTAACGCATTCTTACGAAGACGATGGAAAATACAATGTTATATTAACTGTTACAGATGACGACGGTTTCATTTCAAGTGATGTAGCAACTATAACAATTTATAATAGAGAACCTATGGCAATTTTCACACAATCAACAACAGTCATTAATAGTAATGAAAATGTACAATTCGATGCTAGTCAAAGCTATGATACAGATGGAACAATAGATTCTTACATTTG
>JARRMA010000221.1:0-3075 GCA_037386505.1 Candidatus Bathyarchaeota archaeon | reverse complement strand
GGATTTACTAATCTATATTCTAAGATAAAATATTTTTTCGCTAATTTTTCTCTTTAATCTCTTGGCAATCTAACCAGCTAAATTTTTTATGTAAAGATTTTGGATAGTATTGTTTCCAGTCATAGGCTACCTGTTTTCCCCATTCATAATAAATTCTGGGGTCAACGTAACTTTTCAAAGAAGTTGATATATTATAATCACGAGTTTCTTCTTGTATTGAAATTCTTAGTTTCATCTTTTCAACATATGAAGTATCTCGTTCTTTTCGTTTTTCTAGTCTTTCCTTTAGTTTTACTATCCGTTCAACTTGTTTATTTTTAATATCCCTTATCCGTTTCTTTTGTCTGGTCACCAATTCCTGTCGTTTTTTTATCCGCTTTTTCAAATTTGAAGTATCTTTACCTTGTTCTTCTTTTTCTTTCAATTGTTGTTTTGTTTCTTCTAATTTAATTTCATAATTTTTTAATCGCTCTTCTTGTTTTTTCATTCGTTCTTCATGCTTTTTCGTCCAATCTTTTATCTTCTCTTTAATTTTTGCCTGAGCTTTCTTACCTCTGTCTTTTAGAAATTTGAGGCGTTCCTTCTTTTTCTCTAAAGATGATCTCCACCTTTTTGATATTGTACGTTTATGATTGCATACTTTTGCGGCTTCAAGATTTGCCATTGTTGCTACATACTTCTTAACGTATTCTGGTTCTTCGGGTTCAACATTGGTTTTATCTAGCTTTGTTTTTACAGCATCAGAAGCGTAGAGAGTACGGAATACTTTGGCTGATAGTCCTTTCATTACTTCGTCAAGAAACTCACTTACTTGACTTGATCCTACGCCTTCAAAAAGAGCAGAATCTGAATTCGAAGAAAATTCATTAAGATTTCTTATAACATTTTCAGGAAGTTTTGTAGTAAAAATATGTGGTACACTATCTTTACCTAAGAAATTGAATGAAACTGTACAGTTACTATTGATTTCGATATGTTCCTTTCTTAATGTTGAAGCTCCAACAGTATCTGCTTCATCCGGATCTTTTTCATCTCCTACTCTAATTTTAAGTTTATCAATAAGGTAACAAACTGTAGCTATTTTTCTTCGCTTCAATTCCTCAGAATCAAGATTCTTTAATATGTGTCTTTTCACTTGTGGCAGTTTTTTTCGAAATTCTACTGCCTTATCATACTTTTCAATCTCTTTTTGTTGTTTAAAACTGCATGAATCGGAAAACCAAACATACTTCATTTTTTCACTAAGTTTATCCTGCCAGCGAGCAATCCAAATAGCTTCAGGCTCCCAGACGATCTCATTCCATTCACCTTCGGGTCTTGGGGCATCTGGTGAAAGATTTAATATGATGTCTTTTTTGCTGGGGCCTTCTTTCCATCTGCCACGCATTGGATGTTCCCCTCGGCCCATAAAAATAGAACTAGGCTCCGCAACATAGTTAGCCAGTTCCATTTTTTCGCCATCAACATATGCATACCCATATTTTTCTTTATTTGTTTCTCTAATTGTTTTTCTTTGATCCGCTAGTTGTTTTTTCTCTTCTTTAGGGAGATTCTTTTTTCGTTCCCTTTCTTCCTGTATTAGGTCAACTATTTCTTGAAAGTCAACATCTCCAGGTTTTACTTTAATTCTAAGTTTTTCTGAAAAATCCTTATGAAAATTTTTAGCAAACACCTTATCTTCGACGTAAGGGGTTCCTACTTTTTTTGCCCAAGCTACTGCCATCTCTTCTTGTGAAGTTGTTAGTCTAATCTCTTTTCCCTTTATTTTGATTTTAAGTCCTCTTCCTTGATATTGTGCTGGAATTAGGACGCCGTTGTGATGAAGACTTTCCATTTGATTTTCCGCCTGTTTAGAGTTTATAGGTTGAAATTCGAGACTTTAAGTTTTCTCTTTTCAAATTTCGGTAAAGTTAATAATAATAAGATTTAATGCTTCAACATGGTTTTTACTTAACCTGTTGATTAAATCATGTATGAATATTCTCTCCAAAAGATTAGGAGTATCGCTGATTATCAATTTGGAAAAGGTGTGGGAGCTAAATTTTTTTCTGAAGATTCTAAAATTATCTTTTCTAGAAATACAGGAAAAATTCGTTACATTTATTTGGAAAACGATTTATTGGCTACTTTACGTCCAACAACTGGATTATTTATTTTGACCGTTTCTGGGGCTAAACGAATGATGTGTGAAATTGAATCCCCTAAATTGTGGGTTAAAATTGAAGATGAGGCGGAACCGTTTGTTTCAAGGGGAAGAAGTGTTTTTGCAAAACATGTCAAAGAAGTCGATGAAGAGATAAGACCCAACGAGGAAGTTATTGTGATTAATAGTAAAAATAAAGTTTTAGCTGTCGGACGAGCTTTATTATCTGGAATAGAGATGAAAACTTTTTGTAAAGGAGTAGCTGTTAATGTCCGCCATGGGGTTGCGGAAAAAAGTTAAGAACGCGAATGATCGAATATAACTTAGGAGAAAGTTGAAAATGCGACGAAAAATGAACCCAAGAAATGCTAAAAGAATGATGCAGCGCATGGGCATGAATATGGGTGAAATGCCTGATGTTGAAGAGGTCATTTTCAAAACAAGCAACAAAGAAATAGTTGTTGAAAACGCTCAAGTTGCAGTAATTGATATGGGTGGGCAAAAGATTTTCCAAGTTACTGGAGAAGTTAATGAACGAGCTTTAGAAGGTCAAGAGGGTGGATTGGCAATTGCAGAAGAAGATATTCAGTTAGTTGCCGATCAGACTGGAAAAAGTTTGGAAGATGCAAAAAGAGCGTTGGAATCAAGTGATGGGGATCTTGCAAAAGCAATTCTATTATTGCAAACTGGTGGTTAAGAAGAATTTAGTTTTTATTTTATTTATTTTTTAATTTTATTAAAAGATTAACTGAAAGGATTCTACCGTAGTATTCCTGTTTCAAAATTATTATCATAACTTATCTGATGGTGTGAAGATGCATGTAAAAATAGAGGAATTTGCTGATGAATGGGGTCCAGAAAAGATACTCCAGGTTTATGACTCAGAAAGTGGAATGAAAGGTGTCCTAGTTATTGACAATACAAAATTGGGA
>JARRMA010000220.1:0-3079 GCA_037386505.1 Candidatus Bathyarchaeota archaeon | reverse complement strand
GTTTATTAACTTGAAACCATGTTTTAATAAATCATCTGTGATAGTCTTCTCCGTTTGGGGCGTTGATACATAAAATTTTTTAACTTAGGCACATTCGTACGATGCCAAAAACTTATTCATTATTCTAATTTTGAGGGTAGTTATAATAACAACCTCAGTAATTCGATTCGTTAAACTAATCAAATCATTTTAATTGCACCAGTTTTTCATATTCAAACACTTCTATAGAGACAATAAATGGATTACTAACAATTCCAGTATGTGGTATTGTATCAGGGCTATATAGATGCAGAAATATTCTTCTAATTTTTAATATATAAATGCAAGTAATATAATTTATTTATTCGGAGAACTGCCCAATTGTTATTTAAAGAGAAAAACAATAAAATGAAAAAAATCTCTTAATCCAATTGTTGCAGCCATTGTATAAAACAATTTTGTTGTTTTTCTATTGGAGCAACGAAAGTTGAAAATCCAAACTGTAATAAGAAATCCACGCGAGAAATTTCATTATGTTCTTAAGAAAATCAAGCAAAATTTATTTTGGGATTTTTATTATAATTCTCTTCGTAAACCTAAAGTAAAGAAATTTTATGTATCAACGCCCCAAACGGAGAAGACTATCACAGATGATTTATTAAAACATGGTTTCAAGTTAATAAACCTCAAAATTGATAAAAATGATTACCGTAACTATCTAACTTTCGCAGAATACAAAAAATACACAGCCTACTACAAAGCAATTAAAAAAGATTTTCTAAATAAAACTTTAGAACATTACATAGCAGCAAAATTACTTAATCTAAATAAAGATGATATATTCATGGATATTGCATGTGCACATTCTCCTGCCGCAAAAATTTATCAAAAACTATTTCAGTGCAGAGTTTACCAACAAGACCTTGAATTTCCTGAGGGAATCCACGGAAATATTATTGGAGGAAATGCTTCTGACCTTCCTCTTGAAAATGAGTCAGTCACAAAAATTTCTTTACACTGCTCTTTTGAGCATTTTGAGCAAAATTCTGATGTTGAATTTATAAAAGAAGCAAACCGAGTTCTTTGTAAAGGAGGAAAACTTTGCATAGTTCCATTATATCTGGCCACTGAATATCTAATACAAACTGATCCATCTGCTGTTCCATATGGTGGAATATCCTATGAGGATAATGCAATCTTGTATTGCTCAAAGGGATGGGGGTGGAGACATGGAAGATTTTACTCTGTTCCTCAATTAATTAAGAGAATTAAAAACAACTTAAACGGTATGAAACTTAAAATTTTTGTTATTCAAAATAAGATGGATTTCGATCCAACATGTTATATTAAATTTATTGGTTTTTTTGAAAAATCGTAAAACCATTAAACAACTATATGTGTATTATAAAAAAGATGTTTTTGGATTTTTGACTTAAGATCTAAACTTACTCTCATTGTTTTACGGGTAAACTCTTATGCTTCATTCTCTTTTTTTGGATGAATTGCAATTTTTCCAATTTTTAGTTTCAGTTATCTCTCAACTACTTTTTTGTCTAATCAAAGCAACCAATCAAATATTGTTTCAGTAAATCTACTCTATATGAAAAAAATTGAAGGAACAATAATGATTGAATGTGATGTCTGCTGGAAAATCAGAGCAGGAACATCTTTTAAAACATGTTATAGATGTGGTTTTACTGCATGTTTAGTTTGCAGATATTTCCTAAGTTTTAGATGCCCAGTTTGTGGAAGCGACTTTATAAAACCGATCACAGAATAGAATTTTTGATTAAGAAATAATTGATTATGAATGTTGTAACCGTTAAAACTATGAATCTTTTGACAAAGAATTGTTGAAAACTTCTTATTACGAATGGAAAGGTAATACTTCAAAAAAAGATGAAAAAATTTGAAATTCATATATCTAAAATATTAAAAAATCTGTGATTTTTGATGCATTGCTCTTCCACTAAGACATATTGAGGTTTTCTATAATTATAAACCAACTGAAAAAGATTTGAATAATTTTCTGCCTAAATGAAAAGAATAATTATTCTTGTCCTAGATTGGTAACATTTCAAAAAATAATGTATAATATTTGAAAGAAAAAGGGTTTACTGAGGTTCTGGCAAGGTATATATTTAGGAATGAAAAATGAAAAACCTTAGCTACTACCGCTGTTGTAATTTTCATTTTCTTTTGTCAGTAACCTTTTCAGCCCCATTTTCTTCGAATCTTTTTTACTCCCAAAAAAAGAGGGAGGAATTTGTGGAATTATTTTCTTCTTAATATTAAGAAGGCTATGATTACTATTGCGGCGATAGCTGCGATAAGTACAATTGCTACTTCAGTTGAAATCAGAGACTCTGCTGGTGTTTCTGGAGTTATAGAACCTGATGGAGTTACTGCTGGACCAACTAACAGATATGCTGTGTCTGTAGAACCATAATATGCTCCTGAACCATCGAAAGTGGCAATTATTGTGTAAGTACCTTCTATTTGAGGTATGAATGAATAGGCATAATGTCCATAAGCATCGCTTGTTGCTGTACCAATCCAAGCATAGCTACCCTCAGGGTCAACTATTTGGATTTTCACGGGAACTCCAGTTGCATCTGCTGGTCGCTCAAACTGTTTATAGACATACTTCATCCACTCGGTCATATATTCGTCTGCTATTGCTGGAACCCCATTTGGAAACTTCATTGTTAAAGCTGAATCCTTTGTGCCTGGAGAAACATCAGTAGTCATTCCTCTAATCATAATTGGTGTGCCTTTTGGTTGAACTTCTTCCGGAACTTGAACAGTTAATTCAGTTGGACCTTTGCCCACGGCGTATACACGCTGGTCATAGGTATCGTAAAGCGCTATTACACTGTCTCCAATTATTGCACGTCCTCCCCAATGAGTTGAACGAAAGATTCCGTCAGCTCTCAATATTTCATCTCCATTTGTTGCGTTAAGGCAGATGAATGGTGCGCCACGAGGTTTTGGATCAACAACAGAATGTTCCGTATGGACCAAGTAGACTTTTCCGTCAGTTACAAACGCCATATATAGAGGCCAATTATTACCCCACAAAATTTCTGTATACTCGTCA
>JARRMA010000219.1:0-3086 GCA_037386505.1 Candidatus Bathyarchaeota archaeon | reverse complement strand
ATTCATGACACTTTTTTGTACCCAAAACTACCCAATAGTTACAATAGTTTAGGTGTATTGGATGCTATACCCATTGAAGATTTTGGACCAAAAAAAGTTCGACTATACAAAATTGTAGGACAATGGCGTACTCTAAACAATTTTCTAGTAATTTGCTTATTTACTCCTTGGAATGTGATTCAGAAAGTTCAGATTGTTCGTTCAGTTACAGGGTGGAACACTTCATCTTATGAGCTAATGAAAGTCGTCGAACGAGGAAATACACTTGCTAGAATATTTAACCTTAGAGAAGGATTTACAGAAAAAGACGATTGGCTCCCACCAAGATTCTTCCAACCTAAAACTTCAGGAGCTCTAAATCAGACTTCAGTGAATCCTAAAGATCTGCAAAAAGCCAAGCTTCTCTATTATGATATGATGGGATGGACTGAGCAGGGTATTCCTAAAGAAAGTGCGTTAGAAGAGCTCGATATTGGTTGGGCTGCAAATAAATTGACCACAATAAGCTAATATCTTAGGTTTAATTAGAAATCAAATACTGCATTAAATTGAAGGTGCAAAATTTGCCTATAAAGAGACAAGAATGGAGCAAAGATTTCGGTGAATGGTTCCGTGAAGTTCTCATTAATGCGGGAATATTGGATTACAGATATCCCATAAAAGGCTCTGGAGTTTGGATGCCATATGGTTTCAAGATACGCAGAAATGTACTTCAAATCTTACGAGACTTACTGGACAAATCTGGTCACGATGAAACACTTTTTCCACTTTTAATTCCAGAAACTTCACTCGCTCAAGAAGCTAACCACGTAAAAAGTTTCGAGGGAGAATGCTTCTGGGTAACACATGGAGGATATGAACCTCTAAAGGTTAGATATGCCTTACGACCTACAAGCGAAACAGTAATCGCACCAATGCTTAAACTTTGGATCAGATCCCATGCAGACTTACCAATGAAAATGTATCAAATTGTAAATGTTTTTCGTCATGAAACCAAGGCAACTCGGCCAATCATACGAATGCGGGAAGTAGCAACCTTCAAAGAAGCTCATACATGTCATGCAACTAGTGAAGAAGCTGAGAATCAGGTACAACAAGCAATAACACTCTATAAACAATTCTTTGATGAAGTTGGGGTTCCTTATGTTGTTTCCCAAAGACCCGATTGGGACAAATTTGCAGGTGCTCTTTATACTATCGCTTTTGACATGCTATGTCCCGATGGAAGAACTCTGCAAATAGGAACAGTTCATAATCTTGGACAAAATTTCGCCAAAGCTTTTAACATAACTTATGAAACCCTGGATGGTGCTCAAGATTTTATCTGGACAACTAGTTATGGTATTTCTGGAAGAGGAATTGCAGCAGTTCTAATAACCCACGGAGATGATAATGGTATTGTATTACCTCCAAAAATTGCACCAATACAAGTTGTTATTGTTCCTGTTCCATACAAAGGTAAAGGTCAGCAGGTTAATGAGGCATGCGAAACAGTTTTTTACACCTTAAAAAATGCTGGATTCCGAGTTAAATTAGACCTACGTAAGGATTTGACTCCTGGAAATAAATTCTATTACTGGGAACTTAGAGGTGCCCCAATCCGTATTGAGATTGGTCCACGAGATCTTGAAAATGGAGTTGTCACCATAGTAAGACGGGATACTTTGGAAAAACAAACTGCAAAATTTGACGAGGTAGAAACAGCTATTCGTGACTTTTCAGAAAAAATTTACTCTGATCTTAAAATAAATGCTAAAGCTAGATTAGATGAAAGAATATATAGAGTTAATATGCTCTCTGAAGCAAAGAGTTTACTTAAACGAAAAGCTGGAATTGTTGAGGTACCTTGGTGTGGTACGGATAGTTGTGGACATAGCCTAGAAGAAAAAGTTGAGGCTCGTCTTCTTGGATTTCCTGAAGACAAAAAAGAAAAAATAGATGAAAAATGTGTAATCTGTGGAAAAAATGCAATAAAAATAGTCAGAGTTGCCCTAGCTTACTAAATATTGATATTTACAAAATATTAAGGCGACAAAGCCACTATTTTAATGCAAAGTCTTTGATATTTCGGTGATAGTGATATGCTAACTAAACTCAAGAAGAATGTACAAAAATGGTTAACTTTCGAAGCAGAGGTGTTTCATAGATTAGGTTTTACCCCAAATCATGTTAGTATATTTGGAATGATCCTAGCTATGCTATCAGCCTTAACCTACTGGCAATGGAAGTCCTACCCATTTTTTTAATTTTGGCTCCGTTGTTGATGCTAGCTTCTGGACTCTTTGATGCCTTAGATGGAATCATCGCTAGATTATATGGACAAATTTCAACTTTTGGAGGTTTCTTTGATTCAATTCTTGATAGATACTCCGATGCAATAATACTGAGTGGAATAATACTGGGAGGACTATCTGAAATAACATGGGGGCTTGTCGCTTTATTTGGATCATTGATGGTTAGTTATGCACGAGCAAGAGCTGAAGCTGCAGGAGTAAAAATGGAATCTATTGGATTAGCTGAAAGAGCAGAAAGAATAGTAATTTTGGCTTTTACAAGCTTTCTAAGCCTTATTTGGTTAGAAGCACTAAATTTCGGTGTTATTTTACTTGCTATTACTACAAACTTAACCGTAATTCAACGGGCAATCTACTTCTATAAGGCTTCACACGGTTGAAGAATAAAAACGATTGATAGTAGTTAACGTCTATATGTTCTTCTAGATGAACCTGACCTTCTTTCATTCTTTGAACGGACTTTTACAACACCACGGTGTACTGCACATGATACACAATAATAAGTTGTTTCAGATCGACTAGCAATGTAAGTACCTTGTTGACGGAGTTCTTTGTAAAGAAGAGAATCTACTAAAGAAACTCTTCGTGACACCCTTTTTGCCTTATCACGAGGCACTTGCTGACCACAACCTTGGCATTGAACTAGTGCGCCTTTTCCTTTACTTCCTTTTGATCTGCAACAACTTATTATTGTGTATCATGTGCAGTACACCGTGGTGTTGTAAAAGTCCGTTCAAAGAATGAAAGAAGGTCAGGTTCATCTAGAAGAACATATAGACGTTAACTACTATC
>JARRMA010000218.1:0-3094 GCA_037386505.1 Candidatus Bathyarchaeota archaeon | reverse complement strand
CAAGCTTTTTTGCTGCAGAATTAGAAACCTTTTTACGATTTACAATCGAATAAATACCAAAAACTGAAATTTTTGCTCTTCTAAGATTCTTTTGACTATATCGCAAAGCATCTCTTATCAAACGAATGGCATGATCCATTGTCTCATCATTTATTTTAGTAGAAAGAGACAACATTCGAAGCTTTACACTTAATGAATCTGCTTCTTCAACAAGGACATACGAATCTTTTGACGAATGAAGACCAGCCATCCCTGAACATTTTATAGGATTAATAATGTTCCTGACTTTAACAAAATCTATTCCTGCCTTCTCACAAAACTGCGCAAATTCATTTGCAAATGCAATGTTAATATCTTTATATGCTTCTTCAAGTAATTTCACTGCTTCTGCAGTTTTAATATCCTTAACTCGAATTATTTCCCCCTTTGTTATTGTAGCAAAAAGAAGACATGCAATTTTTAAACTTCGCTTTGTTATTCCACCAATAACTTTCTTGCTATTATAAATATTTAATGAAGAATTCATTGAACCATTAAGAGTTGAACAATAGGCTAATCCAAAATCTTTCCCACTTTTTAGACCTGAAGCATTTTCAAGAGCATCTTTGGCTATAGTTTGGGTTATGCCAGGAGCTATATTGTTCTGAAAAATAATTAATGAACCCGACTGCAAGCTCATTCCTATATCTCTACAAGTTTTTTCAAGCCGTGAATAATCAGGTTTCTTTCTACGGTCAAGAGCTGAAGGCACAGCCATAATTATTACATCGCTTTCTGAGACAGCTGTTCTAGTGTTTGTTGTTGATCTAAATTGGTTGTTTTTTATATTCTTTTCAATTAATTTTCTAAGATTATTTTCAGTGAAAGGAGATTTTCCTTTCTTTAATTGATGAACTATATGGCTACTAGAATCAACTCCAATAACTTTGAAACCTGCTTCGACAAATAAGCATGCAGTAACTAAACCTGTTCTTCCACAACCAATAACACAAAAATTGTACTCTTGCCGTTTTTCAGGTAAATTCAAATCTTTGCCAGCAAGTTTCATGATTCCAGCCATTTTTATTCCTCTTCTTCATAGGAGAGCTCTGTTATTAATACCTGACGAACATCTTTGTTGCAAGCAGATTTTTTTAATAAATTTTTAATCATTTGAAATTAACAAAAACCTGTAAAATTTGGATCCTACTTTAATCTAGACATTTTAGATTATTTTGGTGGATTCAGGAATATTTTGTGTGACTGTCTTTGAATGGCAAATAGTAACATTTGGAGAGATTGTAACATTATCTTGAATTGTAACATAATCGCCTATTACTGTTCCTTCCATAATTTTAACCCCTTTACCTATCATTGTGCCTTCTCCGATTACAACACCTTTAATTGATGTGTTATCTAAAATTGTTGTTTCGGGAAAAACAACAGAATTTTCTAAAATTACATTGTCCTTTAAAACCGAATTTTTTCCAATAACTGCATAAGGACCTATCTGAGATTCTTTTCCGATTATTGTACCCGAATCAAAAACAACCGGTTCATTAATTATTACATCATGGAATTCAAGATTTTTTTCATGAAAATTATTTTTCATTTCAGAATCAAGAACAATTCGATTTGCTCTTAGGTAATCTTCAGGTTTTCCTATATCAACCCAAATACCTGTAAATTCATGAGCAAAAAGTTTTCCTTCATCTGCAAGTTTCGGGAATACTTCACGTTCTATTGATACTGGGCGTCCTTCTGGAATATATTCAAAGATTTCTGGATCTAAAACATAAACACCCGCATTGATTAAATTGCTAGGAGCTTGGCCAATTGGAGCTTTTTCTACAAACTTTTCAACCATATTCTTATTTTTCAATTTCACTGTTCCATATCTGCTTGGATCTTCAACGGGGTAAATTGCAATAGTCGCGATGCCACCATTTTCTTTGTGACGTCTTAGAATATCAGCGAAATCAATTTTAGTAAATATATCTCCGTTTAAAACGAGAAAAGGTTCTTCATGTCCAATTAATTCTTCAGCATATTTGATAGCCCCTCCTGTAAACATAGACTTTTTTTCTTTTGAATATGAAATTTTCATTCCATGGGAGGATTCTCCGTAGCGTTGCATAAAAACTTCAGCCATAAATTTAACTGCCAAAGTAACTCCTTTTATTCCACTTTTAGCTAATCGCTCAAAAGTCCAATCTAGTAAAGGTTTATTGAGAATAGGAAATAAAAGCTTAGGCCGAGTACAACTTAACGGTCTTAAACGACTTCCTATTCCTCCAGCTAAAATTATTGAATTCAAATCTAGCTCAATCCAGAAATAGCTATTTTAATCTACAATCGTAAAAAGTTTATGAAGCCTTTCTGCACTTCTTGAATCTAAAATAGTAATTAAGTTAATAATGTCTGGATAAGATTTAATTTCAGGCATTCAGGTAAGTTATTTCTTGCGGCTTAAAATGCGGGGGTTGCCAAGCCAGGTCAAAGGCGCAGCCCTGAGGCGGCTGTCCCATAGGGGTTCGAGGGTTCGAATCCCTCTCCCCGCACCATTTTTAATGCGTTTTTTAGGATTATTTTATTAAAATAGGCTTATTTTGGAGATTTATTGTTGGGGTTTTAGGTTCGCACCTAATTTTACTAGTAAAAATAGATTAGCTGATGTTGTCCCATGGTCCAACCCAAGGAGGAAAAGTGACAGTTGCTCCAGCTTCCTCCATTATCTTTCTTGGATCAACGGGCACTTGAACTCCATCTTGCCATTGAAAACCCATAACAATGGAATAGTCTGCATCTGGATCGTTAGCATCTTTTCCCATCATTAAAGCATGAGAAGGAGTAAAAACAAAATCTCGGGCGTTAGATGTTTCAACACTAGTTTCTTCTAAAGATTTTATAACTGCTTCTGTTTCAATTTTTCCAGCTCGTTCAATAGCGTCTTTCAAAATGAACTTAATAGCATCATAATAGATAGCTGCAGTCCAAGTAATAGGTTCATCCCACCTATTCATGTACGCATCTCTAGTCTGTAAAGTTTTAGATGTAAATGGATAACCTGTAGTAGTTGGGACCTCAGCAAAATCCATATTGTTGCATTTTCCAT
>JARRMA010000217.1:0-4715 GCA_037386505.1 Candidatus Bathyarchaeota archaeon | reverse complement strand
CATCCACACAATTTTTTCGATAGCGTCTAATCCATCAATAGTTATCTTTGAATGCATAAAACCTTCAAACCAATTGGCACCTCTATAAACTACTCCAACAATATTTACTGTTCCTTTGGTTTTGGGAATAAAATGTCCATCATCTATACCCAATGTACGAATCTCAGATTTTATAGAATGAAAATGTTTAGGCAACAAAACAGTTCAATTCTAAATCAATTAACTTCGCCTTTAAATTTTATTAGTTCCTTAACTAGATTGAATCAAAAAAGTATACTTAAGGGAAGCAAAAAATGTTTAGCTTTTTACCAAAATATAAAACATTAACAGAAGTTCTAATGGACCAAAAACTTGCTAAATTAGGAGATGCTTATGTAAATTTTTTATACTCTCTGTTTTTGTCTAAAAAGAATAAAGAACCAACAGGTACAAAAGTAAAAGGTCAAATCCTAGCCGACGCCTTCAAAAATGCCGGATTAAGAGAATATTTACCTTCAAGAATTACACGTCATAAACAAGCTGATGCTGCCGAAGCATTAATTGTTTATGCATGGATACATGAACATTTGAATATGGAAGAAGGGCTTGAAATATTTGAAGAAAATGAAAATAATATAGAAGCATTCAGCGTTCTTTTACTTTCTGCTAAGAATAAAAGCAAACTAAAAACCTAAAAACTCAACTTAGTTTTTCTTCCAATCTTTTACAGCTTTTTTAAATGATTTTTGAAAGTCTTTGCTTAAATCCAAAACTTTTTTTGTAGCTTCGTTTATTGCATCAGATGAGTTTTGTTGGTCTCTTGTATGAACATATAATACACCATTGTCGATAAGTGGATGAGGAACATGGTATCCAGCCATTTCTATTCTATCATCTTCTAATAGTGCCTTTTGAAGCACATTAAGAAGAGAGTGTCCTGCTCCTTCTACTTCAATTTTCAATTCGCTATCAGTTTTCTTAATAATATTAACTTTCATTTTATTTTTCCTCGTTAGATACTTCTTTTCCATAATTAGGAGATAACTTTCTACCCTCAAAGTTTCCACAATTTGAACAACTCAATCCACGGTTTTTTGGTTCCAACAAACTTCCACATATTGAACATAGAGATTGTAATACACCCAAATCTTTGTCTGCAGTAGACAAGAAAAATGACCGATTTTTAGTGCTAATTACTTTTGCAGTCATAATATCTCCAACTTTACAAACATTAAACATATTATCCACATAGCCATGACTCACACCAGATATGTGTAATAATCCTGTAAAGAAACCAGAAAGCATTTTGTCTCCAACTTTGAATATCCGCAGAATCGCATTTTTACTTCTCACGTCTAAAACTAAACCAGTTACTATGTCTCCAACTCGTGGAATATTTGCATTTGGAACAAGAGGGTACACTGAAACTTGCCTATTTAACATGTCTAATAGAGTGCATCCTGTAACCTGTGAGTGAATAGTTCCATCTTCAACATAGGTTCCGGATCCTGGGGTAAACTCTTCAATTACTCCTAACTGGGTTCCTGGAACCACGAAGAGTCCACTCTTTCTTTCAGATTCTTTCATGAATTTTTTCCTTCTATTTGATATAAATCAACGTGAATACTTTGTTTTTTCTTTGTGTGAAACTTAAACATCCTAGGAATTTCCATTTCGAGGGGAAATATGGTAGTTACTTTTCCTCCGTGCTCCTCAATAAACCTTTTGATAAACTTTCGATTGCTTTCTCCACTTTTATGGAAAGAATAGACTACATCGCTAATGTCTAAAGATTTAGAAATGAATCGTCTATCTGCCATTCTTCGTTGTACACCAAAAGGAGGATTCTGTAAGGTCGTTTCAAACCTTCCATGAATAGCATCTATATCACCTACAATCCAATTTGTTTTTCCTCGTACTCCCAATTTTGCTGAATTTCTCAATGCTGCTTTGACAGCAGCTCGATCGAGGTCAATACCATATACTTCTTTTGCACCTAACAAAGCCGCACCTATAGAAATTCTACCTGTTCCGCAACCTAAGTCAATTACACTTTTGTCGATAACATCATCATTAATATAAGCTGCAAGATATAGAACATCTGCCACAACTTTTGAAGGAGTAGTATATTGTTCAAGGTGAGCTTTAGGAACCAAATGTGGTTTAATCTCTGAGAGAACTCTTTCTAAATCACGTTTTCGAACCAACCTTTTTTGAGTAGGTCTTCCCATTTCATTTCTCCCAACATTACAAGAGTTTCATTAATAGACAAAATAGGTTTATCAAAATATATTGAATCATCCAGAGATAGACGAGGACAAGCAGTATTAACAAATGCTTCTATCCCTGAAAACTGCATAAGCGCAGTAGGTGTCACCTCTCTAATAGAGAATAATGTAACTTGAAATTTATATTTTTCAAGTTTTGATTTCATACTCAATGCTTTTTTTATTTTCATTTGTCCCGTTTTTAGACTTATTAAAATACCAAAATTTTTCACTTTTTTCGCACATAAAATGTTAGCCCACCGTTGCATAATGACTCGTCTTGTTTGTTCTTCTATTGGATATGTTATTTGCTCATAAGGATCAGCAACAATGGTTGGTTTTCCTGTTGCTAAAGCTAAACCTAAAGCATGAAATTTGCCACCACCAATAAAAAGATACGCTTCAACATTTTCTGATATTAGAAGAGCATTCCTGAAATCGCATCCAAGGACTTGCCCAGGATACTTTAGATACCCAGAATCACCAATTGAAACAATCTTACCTGCATTTTCAAGTAAATCTTTAATCTTTTCTAACTTTTTGATATGCTGAACTGTTGTAACTAAGCCAATTTTTTGCCAAGGTTCAAGGAAAGACAAAGCTCTCATTACAACCTTTTTAATATTAATATCAGTTTTAGCCTCAAAATAAACAATAGGCACATCAGAATTAATAGCCATAGGTGAATGTCCGTAGTGAATTATCAAATCAACACCTAAATTTTTTGCTTCAGAAACAGCTAAATCACAGGCACCATAACAAGGATCTGCCGAAACGATTGGGAGAGCTCCAACTTCCTCAACAAGCTTTGCTAATCTAGGAGCTTCAGGTTTTAATCCTTCAGGTAACTGTAATAAAACGATTTTAAAATCAAAGAGCATTTCGTTCATCTACGATTCAAAATAATCATTCCTTGTATTAATCAAACCTTTTTTTAAACCGAATATGATTAATCAAGAAGAATTGATATTCATCAAAGAACTGAAGCGAATTTTTTAACTAAATACTTTGAATTAGCTTCTGTTATCCCTAATTGCTTTCCTATTTTGGCCGCATCTCTGGTGTTTTTCTTAATAATGTCTATTAATTCTGTTTCTATTTCTTTCACTGAGAGTAACGTCTCAACAACTTTGTCAGGATTTACTCCAATAGAATCTAGATGCATTGTTAAGAACTTTAGGAAATCCTTGCCTAAATCACTTGGTGCTTGACCACAAATTCCTACTGTACGTTCCGGATTCATAGTATGTGCTCCTTCACAGAGTATTTCGATAGATTTTGTTACAGCAGGATTAGATTCATCGAATTCCCATGCAATTTTTTCACTATCACGATCAATTCCAAGCGTAAGTTGAGTAAGATCATTGCTTCCTATACTAAAACCATTACAATATCTTGAGAAAATTTTTGGAATGATACAGATACTTGGAACTTCAGCCATAAATATTATGTCAGGAATCTTTAGGTCCTTTTTATCAAAAGCACTTTTAATAAGTTCGGTCACTTTTTCTGCTTCAATAGTTGTCCTTATGAATGGAATCATCGGAACTGCATTTGTTAAACCTAACTTGTGAACTTCAGTAAATGCCTCAAGTTCAAGTGCATATGCTTCACTAAAATAAGGATCAATATACCTTGAAGCACCTCTGAAACCAATCATAGGATTATTTTCTTGAAATTCTAATTCAACTTTATGAGATTCTATTGATTTTGATCCACAGATTGGACATTTATTCTGGGGATTCAAGGAAATGCTTTTCCCACAATCACAAGTTATATCGTAATATACAGCCCCAGGAAGAGAGGCGTATTCATTTGTTTTAAAATCAGAAAAGCGAACAATAATTTTCCTGGGTTTGAAAGCACCAGCAATTATTGCTACTCCAGTCTTCAATCGTTCAATATATTCAGTAGTCAAAGATTTGATTAAAGGATACTTTTTCTTAATATCATCAGCCCATCGATCATAACCAAGCTCATCAGCTTTTAGAGCAAAAACAGGATGCAATTCTGCGCTAGAAACAACAAATTCAATCCGAACAAGAGAACTACCCTGAGATGGAAGTTGACTGACATGTAGTGCCTCATCAGGACTACCAATATTTACTAATATCTTTGTAATAGTTTCAGGAATCTTTTTCAATTCAATTTCTTGAACTTCAAAAGGTAATTCACCTGAAAATATCCTCGCTTGACCACCCGAACAATCGAGAGTGATTTGAATTCCATCATCTAAATTAAGAGCCCCTACAACACCAACTGCACATGGAATTCCTCTCTCTCTAGAAACAATAGCAGCATGAGACGTCCGATTACCTCTTTCACAGATTAATGCAGATACTTTTTCTAGACTCATAATAACCTCCCAGTCCGGAGTAGTCATTGAGGTAACAAGCATCGGTTTTATACCTTTTTTGTTGAATTCTACAACCTCTTTTAACGCCTCATCTGGAGTATGAGCTTTAACAA
>JARRMA010000216.1:0-5258 GCA_037386505.1 Candidatus Bathyarchaeota archaeon | reverse complement strand
TAAAGAATTGCTAGAACGTGCTCGATCGCAGCTTCCTTCAGATATTCATGAACACAAGCGATTTGAAGTTCCAATTCCAAGAAGTCATGTCGTAGGTATGCGTACAATCTTATCAAATTTTAAAGAAATATGTGAAGCTCTTAATAGAGATCCTCGTCATGTGTTGAAATTCTTTTCAGGAGAAATGGCAACAGCTGCTACAATGCAGCGGAACCGAGCAATCTTTCAAGGAAAATTTGGGTATGACACATTTGAACGTCTCATCAAGAGATATGTGAAAGAGTTTGTAGTTTGTCCGGTTTGCACTCGTCCTGACACTAAGATCGTTAAGGATAAAAGGTTCTTGTTTTTAGTATGTGAAGCCTGTGGGGCAAGATCTTCAATATCCAATTTGTAGGTTTTTACATTGGAAGTTTATGCTAAACTCAGTAAATGTGGGGAGCATGTTCTTCTTGCAACTTGTGATGAGGAACTTTTGGGTCAGATTCTTAATGATGGAAAAATAATTTTCAAGATTGGAGAAGAATTCTATAAAGGTCCAAAATTACCTATTGAAGATGCCATAGAACTCATGGAAGAATCTACAGTTGTGAATATGGTTGGTCAAAACATCGTCAGAAAAGCTATAGAGCACGGTTTGGTTCATCCGGAAGCTGTTCTTCAAATATGTGGTATTCCTCACGCACAAATTGTTAAGATGTAATGACTATATCCATATTAAATCATCATCTTTTGCGTTTAATTTGAAAACTGCAAATAAGAATTCTTCATCTGTATCGTTTATTAATCCGTGAACTTCTCCAGGTTCACAAAGGAGAGTATCCCCAGGATTTGTCTTTTCCTTAAAATCTCCACAGAAGACAATTGCAGTTCCCTTTAAAATATGATATATTTCAGTCATATGCTTATGATAATGCGGTTTTATTTCTGTATGTGCTTTATTTCTAACAATTTGAACAATATTGCCTTTTGATTTAAGGTCTTCCTCTGAGAGTAAGATTTTCTTAGAATATCCTTTCCTATTAAGCCATTTTTTGTCAATTCATCTAATTTGACAAATTTCATTTATCAAAATTCCATCCATCTTTGTTTAGAAAATAATTATAAATTCAATCTTATAGTAATTTTTAAAAATTTTTGATAATAACGGAGAAACTCTAAATAGGTGAACTGTTTTTATTCAAACGATATATCTTGGATAAATTGAAGAACATTGAAGCATTAACATTTGTTCCTTTCGTCACTTCCATGATTTAAAATATCTTTGCAATTCATATGTGGGTTAGTTGTGTCTTTTAGAGAAAAAGTTGATGAAAGGCTTAACCGAAAGCAAAAAGCATACGAAATCGAATCTCTTATGAAGAACAAGCGAAGCGAAGATTACCAAGTTATAGAAGAAGTTTTTGATCGTTCTACGCTTATGGTGATCTATGATTTCATGAATAAAAGAGTAATTGATGAAATTCATGGAGTAGTAAACGCTGGAAAAGAGGCACGAGTTTATTGGGGAATAGACCCAAATGGAATCGAGCTAGCCATAAAAATATATCTTACTAGTTCGGCTGAATTCAAAAAGGGGATGATTCCTTATATTGAGGGTGATCCCAGATTCTCTCATGTTCGAAGGGATACACGGTCGTTGATATATGCTTGGGCTCAAAAGGAGTTTAAAAATTTACAACGAGCAAAAGATGCAGGAGTCAATGTTCCTGATCCGTTAGCTGTTGAAAAAAACGTTCTTATAATGAATTTTATTGGAAAAGATGGTGTTCGTGCTCCTCTGTTGAAAGAAACTTCTTTGGAAGATTCTGAAAAAATTTTGAAACTTTTATTGACTTATTTAAGAAGACTTTATCAGAAAGCTGGATTGGTCCATGCTGATTTTAGTGAATATAATGTTATGATTTGGAATAAACGACCAGTACTTTTTGATGTTGCTCAGTCAGTATTAATTAACCATCCTTTAGCTGAAAAGTTCATTCGTAGAGATTTGGAGAATTTGCATAGGTATTTCAAGAGGAAAGTCTCAAGAATATTATCAGTTGATAAAATGCATGAGAGGGTTACAGGTGGAAGGAAGTAAATCATATGTAAAGATTCCAGGAGATCGTATAGGAGCTTTGGTTGGCCCAAATGGTACAGTTAAATCAATTATTGAGCGAAAGCTTTCAGTAATTTTGGAAATCGACAGCGAAGATGGATCAGTTCAAATAACACTTCCTTCAAGCGCTGAAGATCCAACTGTTTTGTTTAGGGCAAAAGAAGTAATTACTGCAATAGGTAGAGGCTTTGCCCCAGAGCATGCTTTCAGATTACTTGATGATGAAGAAGTTGTATTTGAAGTGATAGATCTTCGAGAAATCGTTGGGAGATCTCCATCTGATCTTAAACGAATGAAAGGAAGAGTAATTGGAAAAGAAGGTAAAACAAGACGGATAGTTGAAGAGTTAACCGAAGCTAACATTTCTGTCTACGGTCATACAGTTTCGATGATTGGATATCCAGATCAAGTTGCAATTGCACGAGAAGCTGTAAGTATGCTAATTAGGGGAAGTCTTCATGGAACTGTTTATCGATTTCTCCATAAAAAACGTCGAGAACTTAAAAAACAAAAACTTCAACTTTGGGAACCAACCTACAAAAGCTAATTAAGAAAATGTCTAAACTCAAGAAAATTAGTTAACCTTTAAATTTTACAAAAACATTGAAATACTTATCATACAAAAATATGATTGAATTGGATATGTTGCTGCAAACATTACAATGCCATTCTAATGTAATTCTTAGTCCAAAAAGCCTCTGGTGCAACCAAAACTCTTTGGATTTTTCTTTTTTAGAGTGTAAAATATTTAGGATTGGTGAAAATCCCTTTTGGTAACTTTTCAAGAGATCAGTCCTGCAGACTTTTTCTATCGCAATAGAGACATAGCTGGATTTACGAACCCTTCAAGAGCAATCTTTGTATCAATAAGAGAACTCGTAGAGAACTCGCTTGATTCTGCTGACCAAATAAATGCTCCCCCAGAAATATACGTACGATTATCCGAAGAGGATGGAGTAACTACAACAACCGAATCAGGTAATGGAGTATACAGCCTTAAAATCATGGATAATGGTTCCGGAATAGCGGCTCGTCATATCCCCTCAGCTTTTGGTCAAGTATTATTTGGTTCAAACTACAAACTTAAACAAGCTCGTGGAACTTTCGGTCTAGGTGGAACAATGGCTATTCTATACGGCCAGATTACTACACACAAACCTGTTCTTATTAGATCCAGTACAGGCGGTTCAAAAGTTTATGAGTATAAGATGATGATTGACATCCAAAGGAACCGTCCTCTAATATTGGATCGCAAAACCCGTAGAAATAGCGAAAAATGGCGTGGAACTATTGTTGAATATTCTTTAGAGGGTGATTACTATAGAGCAATGTCGAAGATTCTTGAATACTTAAAACAGACCGCCTTAGTGACACCCTATGCAGACATAAGATTTGTGGATCCCAAAGGCAGATTATATATGTTTACTCGAGCCACAACAAAGATGCCCGCTCCACCTACAGAAACTTTGGCACATCCTTATGGTGTTGATGTGGAAACCCTTCAACGTTTAATAAGAGTAACAAACACTCGCAATTTATTAGATTTCATGCAAAAACATTTTCACCGTGTTGGGAAAGGTACTTCTCTAAGTTTTTTGGATTTTGCAGGATTTGTAAGGACAGCTAATGCTCAGAAATTGAAACCTGAAGATATTGAACGACTTGTTGAAACAATAAAAAAATCTAAGAAATTTAGGAAATTTTTTGGTAAATCAAGTGAAGAAACAATTAAAGATGTGTTAAAGAAAACTAAATCTCAAAAGATACTTGAGATACTGGAGAAAGCTTTTCCGGATGTTGAAAGAACCATTATACTTAGGTTACTTTCATCTGCTGGTTTAGTAAGAACAAAGAATCCGAAAAAACTTCGTCCCGACGAGATTGTAAAACTTGTTCGTATGATGAAACGTTTTGATAGTTTTCTTCCTCCAGATGCAAGTTGTTTGTCTCCGTTAGGTGAAGATTTATTGAAAACGGGAATTCTCAAGGAATTGAAACCACATCCACATACGCTGGTCATCCTTTCATCGTTGAGACAGCTATAGCTTATGGTGGAGAAATTCCGAAGAAAGATGACATTACAGTTTATCGATTCGCAAACAAAATTCCTTTATTGTATGATGAGGCAAGTGATGTTTCTGTAAGAGTTATCAGAGGCATAAATTGGAGACGTTATAAAGTTTCTTCGGGCATGCCTTTGGCTATTCTTATTCATCTATGTAGCACAAAGGTTCCTTACAAAACAGTAGGAAAAGAATTTATTGCCGATAGACCTGAGGTTAAAGCCGAAATTCTAAATGGAATAAGAGAAGTAGCCCGTCGATTGCAATCATTTTTAGCCAAAAGGGAGCATGTAGCCAAAGAAAAGAAACGATTGTCAGTTTTCTCAAAATATTTGCCTAAAATAGCACGTTTTTCCACTGAATTAGCTGGAAAGTCCGATACACCAAATATTGATTTACTATTAAAGAGTGTGAGAAAGTATGACTCCGAAGGAAAATGAGATTTCAGCAAAAAAGAAGAAAGAAGATGTTCTAAAAGATCTTAAGAATTTTGGGGGAACATTATATGGTCAGATGGAGAAAGGTAAATTTCCTTGGGTAGAGATGCCTAGTCGTTCAACAGAAAATATCTACTATAATCCTAATGTAAGACAATATGTTCTAGGAGAAAAGAGTGTTAAACGATCTGCAAGAAATATTCGTCACATAAAACCTTTTACACAAATGGTTTGGGCAGGATATTTTGCCAGCGAACTTGTTAAAAATAGAAAGACCTCAACTCTCAGGGATGTTTACTACTCTGCTCAAGCTTATGAAATGACTTTCAAGGATCAACCTGAATCCAACAATATTCTAACTGACTTAGAGACGGCTACCGGATTTGCTAGAGAAGATTTCAATGTTTTCCCTGAAGAGCGTTCAGCACTCTTTGGTGATTTGACAATTGAATATACTGTTCCTGGATATGAGGGAAAACGATTGAACATGACTTCTCATCCGGACGGTGTCATGATTGGACCTTCTGTTGTTTCTTCTGAATTTGCAAAAGCTGGATGTGATAAAGTTATTGCTATCGAGAAGGGTGGTTTGTTTACAAGATTTATTGAGGAGCGAGTTCATGAAAAGTTTAATGCCCTTTTGGTTTTGACGGCTGG